>CAZNYE010000294.1:0-4862 GCA_964577185.1 uncultured Pseudomonadales bacterium
GCTATGATTAAGAGCTTGTCTCTGCCAAGCGGCCAAGTGCCACTTGGCGCGCAATTTGTCCTTCTGCTCTTCGTATAGGCGGATGAGGTGGAGGTGCGCCTCAGGGATGTTTCGAGAGGCAACTTGATAATACTTGATGGCAACTCCGCTTTCTTCAAGGTCGTCAAACACTGTGGCGAGGTTGTATAGGGCCTCCGGATTGCCGGGGTCTAAGCGCAGGGCTTCACGGTATTGGCTCACGGCGGCGGAGACGTTGCCGCGCAGTTGCCTTAGACGGCCGAGGTTGATGCGCGATGGGACGTGGCTGGGATTTGCGTTGATTGCGCGGAGATATATATCTTGGGCGGCCTTGGGATCGGATTGTTCCAGGCTCAATGCGAGTTCGTACCATTCATCGACCGAGGGCGGGGCGTCGGTTGCCGAGGATGACTCGGAGAAGCTCAACAGCGTTGCGGACTGGGGGGGGCGTTGTGTCTGGTCGAAGTCGATGTGGCCTTGGCCGGTCTCGGCATTCCAGAGCTTTTGATTGCGGCGGTAGAGCAAGGATTGACCGTCGGTGGTGAGCGAGTTCGTGGGAAGACCCTGTTGCTCGAGGGCACGGTTCAGTCGCCTAGAAGAGAGGCCGAGCTTGAGGATTGAGGCAAAGCTGCGGAGTAAGCGAAGATCTGTAAAGCCTAGGTGTCCGTCGGCATTGCCCACGACGCCCATGTCTCGCCAGCGCTGAATCTGGCGCGTTGAGAGCCCGGTCAGACGCGCCGCGGCCGCTATGTCCAAGTGGTCTGAGTTGTCTTGGGGTTGCGTCATGAGGATGCCTTGATTGAATCAAAACTCTACCCGAAGTTCGGGGCGTTGGTGTTGGGGAATTGGGGACAGGCACTCCGAGACGCCTGTCCTTCTGGATGCGCCTGTCCCCTTCAGGTGCCTGTCCCCTTTGGGGTGATGTTCCTTGGAATCAAGTCTCGTAGAATAGGCGCATGGACAGGCAACAATCCCAATATCGCCAGAAAGAAGAAGGCGAAGAGCCGGAACCGATCAAGAAGAACAACTGGTACACCTTTATTGGTGCGGTCGCGTCGGGGTTGATTCCGGTCGCCATGTCATTTGGCTTGCTTCGGCAGCTGCGCACGTCTGTGAGCTTCGAGAATCTTGTCATGATCGGAGTCCTGGTGATTCTCGTGGCATTCATACTGACTGTGTCGATTCGACAGCGATACAACGAGCGCATATATCTCCGTCATTGGAAAGCACGCCTCGAGCGCCAACGGGCGAGGGAGATGCGACGACGAGGGCAGATGCGTGGGACCGAAGGGCATAGATCCGGTCAGGATTCCCGCGCCGTCAGGAGGGACGATGCGGAAGCGGACGATTCAGACGCGTCGTTTGAAGAACGGCTACTTCGGTCGCTTGGCATGGAACCCTCCCCTTAGGGGTTGTCCCACGTGGCCCAGGCATTCCCTGGCGCGAGCTAACCCACAATGCTCTTGCAAGCCGTTATTCTGGCGCTTATGCAGGGAATCACAGAATTCCTGCCGATCTCGAGTTCCGCTCACCTAGTGCTTACAAGTCACGTCGCGGGCTGGCAGGATCAAGGTCTTGCTTTCGATGTGAGCGTCCACCTTGGCAGCCTCGGAGCCGTGGTTCTATATTTCAGGCGCGACCTTTTGCACCTTCTCTACGGAGGCATTGATGCACTTCGTACCCGCCAACTCAACGCGCAGAGCCATGTCATTTTCATGCTTGCCCTTGCGACATTGCCGATTTTCATCCTAGGAGCGCTCGTGGTGTTGTCAGGATTTGATAGCCATCTGCGCAGCCCTTTTGTCATTGCCGCCGCCAATCTCCTATTCGCACCGCTCCTGCTGATCGCCGACAAGCGCCGTGGTGAATCGCGCATGGAGTCTCTTAGTGTTAGGCAGGCACTGATAATTGGCGGATGCCAGGCACTCGCCGTGGTCCCGGGTGCGTCAAGGTCGGGCGTCACCATGATGGCTGCTCTTATGCTTGGATACAGCCGAACCGAGGCGGCTCGAATTGCCATGCTACTCGCCATTCCCAGCATCCTTGGCGCGGGCATGCTCACCCTAACTGCAGCGGCCGAATCTGGCACCCTTCCCGCATTTGAACTAATAGCGATCAGCACGCTTGTCAGCTTCGCGGCCGCCTACGCCTCGATTGCTTTCCTGCTGAAACTCGTCGGTCGTATTGGCGTGACACCCTTTGTCGTGTACCGGCTCGTTCTCGGCGTCGTCTTGCTCGCTCTCCTGTATCCAGCCTGAATGTATCTCATCGGGTATTGATGGGGTCTGAAGGGGTCTCAATGGGTCGCAAAGGGACAGGCACCTCGGAAGCGCTTGTCCCTGCGAAGGCGCCTGTCCCCGTTGGGGCGCCTGTCCCCATCGGGCGTCTTGTGGCGATGTAGACTTATCTACGCAGTGGAGAAAGACTCTTGAAATTGGACTTTAGAACGCATCTCGAAGCTTCGAAACGTACGGTTTCGACGGTTGAGCGCGACGGTCGGGACGCGCGCTCGGTCACGCTCTCCCGCAGTTTCGCGACCGCCGTAGATGACCTGTGGGATGCGCTGACCAATGCCGAGCGCTTCCCTCGTTGGTTCATGCCGATCAGCGGCGACCTCAAGCTCGGTGGCCGCTACCAGTTCGAGGGCAATGCCGGTGGTCTTATCACCGCGTGTGAACCTCCTTCATACTTCAAGGTCACCTGGGAGTTTGGAGGGGACGTGAGCTGGGTTGACGTGCGTGTGTCCAAGGAGGGTGAAGGCATGCCGCACCTTGCACTTACCCACACATCCGTTGTTTCGGATCATTGGCGTCAGTATGGTCCCGGCGCAGTTGGCGTGGGTTGGGAGATGGGTTTTCTGGGAATGGCGCTCTACCTTGCGCATCCAGACGAGCCTAAGCCCGATGGGAACACGTTTCACACTTTTCCCGACGGGAAGGCGTTTATCGCCGGTAGCAGCGACGGATGGGGACAGGCGGCCATCGCAACGGGAACCGAACCCGAGCTCGCCGAAGCGGCGGCGCGACGCACTTTCGCCTTCTACACCGGCGAACTCATCGAGTAGGATTGACACCCCCTCCCGTACTCAAATGTCTTTATCAGAAACGATGTTGTCGAGTTTCGCCTAGTTGTAGTGCGCGTTGAGTTCTTTGCAGCGGACGGGCACGTCACCGCCAACTCAGCAGAGTTTCCAAAGCCATCGTCAAAATGGAATATCGTCCTCGAACGACGAGTCTTGTTGCGCTTGCGGGTCCTGCTGAGTTCCACCCCGGTCACCGCCCGACTGCGCCGGGAAGCTATCGCGGCTGTCATCCATTTCGCCGGAGCGTCGGGAATCCAAAACGTTGACGGTACGGGCAATAACATCGGTGTTGTAGTGCTTCACCCCGTCACGCTCGTAGCTGCTCGTGCGTAACGACCCTTCCGCATAGATGAGGGATCCTTTATGCAGGTATTGCTCGGCGAACTCTGCGGCTTGCCCAAAGCACACGACCGTGTGCCATTCGGTAGATTCCCGCCTCTCGCCAGTTACCCGGTCTTTCCAGGTCTCGCTAGTCGCCACACGAAGCCGTGTGACTGGACGGTTGTCCTGCGTATGACGTACTTGCGGATCCTGCCCCAAACGCCCAATTAAAATAACTTTATTGATTCCCCGAGCCATTTTATTTCCTCATACACAAATTCTCATAGCACAAAGCGAAGATTTGGATTCCTGCTTGTAGGGCACAGTGTATCGTCCCCATCTGGAAATAAACATGGGTGTATGCCACGAAATCGCGAAACGCTTGTAGGTCATTTCTGTGAATTTGCGTAAGCAATTCGCCCGAATCGGGTACCGGTCTCAGATGCCGTCGGAATCTCGCTGAATTCTCTCGTGTAATATGAGACCGAAACGCAAGTGTTGAATAGGCAGGATGCGCATTGCAGGTCGGCTAGTTTGTGTAGCGCTGGGCTTGGCGTTGCTTCAAGGGGCATCCGCGCAAACCGACGGCGCAGTCGAGTTCAGTCGCACGCAGATCTCGGAAAAGATCTGGATGCTGCAAGGCGCCGGTGGCAACATTGCGGCGTTCGTTGGTTCTGACGGGGTTTTGCTGGTTGATGATTCTTTTGATCGATTCTCAGAGAGTCTTGAGGCCGCGCTGCGCGAAATCGGAGGCGACCTTCCTCACTACGTGTTGAATACGCACTTTCACGGAGATCATACCGGTGGCAATGCGGCACTCGGGCGGGAAGGGCACATCATTGCGCATGTGAATACACGTGCGCGGCTGATTGAAGTGTACAACGCTCCGCAGGAGGCACTGCCGGAGATTACCTATACCGATGAATTTCGGGTGCACTTCAATGATGAACTGGTGCGTGTGGTTCATTTGCCTTGCGGGCATACGGATGGCGACAGCATTGTTTGGTTCGTCGGCTCGAATGTGGTGCATCTGGGCGATCTGCTGTTTTCAGGCCGCTTTCCCTATATCGACCTTGGCAATGGTGGCAGCTTCGAGGGGGTGCTTGCGAATCTGCGCAAGGTTTTGGAACTTTTGCCGGCATCTATCGACGTGATCCCAGGCCATGGCCCCGCATCGAAACTTGAGGACGTATCGCGCACCATTGAAATGTTCGAGGCAACGAGCGCCGAGGTGCGCGCGGGGCTTGACGCTGGATTGAGCATCGAGGCGATCATCGAGCGAGGGCTGTCGAACGAATGGGAAGAATGGGGCTGGGCGTTCATCAACGAGGAGCGGTGGATCCGGACGCTCGCGGAGAGTTTTTCGACGGGTTCTGGTGGATAGCGGGTTGACGGGTGCCTGTCCCCCGGAAGACGCCTGTCCCCTTCGGGACGCTAGGAG
>CAZNYE010000295.1:0-3095 GCA_964577185.1 uncultured Pseudomonadales bacterium
AACTACACAGCGGAGTAATCCCACTCGCATGGAAGGGAGGAGATTTCTCGTTTCTTTGCCTGCTTCGTCAATTGTTCCAAGCGTGGAGAGATTCAAGTTGCCACCGAAGCTCTGAGGATTGAAGAGAGTCCTCGTTGAAACTCCCAATCGGACGACTACATCAAGCGGCCTAAATGTTCATTCGCACTCTTCTGGCAACTGCGCACGCCAGCTCGACGGGCACAACATTGTCAATGCACCGGTCGGTCGCGGCACTCGGCCACATCTGTCTGTCTTCTCACGGTGCTCACCTCCACACCCGCCCCTGCCAGCCAGACGTTCCCGCAAGCGAATCGAACTGAGGGTCCTTTGATGCCAGCGGCCAGTTCATTTCGATGGCGGTGGCCGCAATGAAGCGGTCGAATGGGTCTCGATGCGCCCAATCGAGCGCCGCCGCACACGACGCAATTGCGCGCGTCAGTGGTGCCGATAGCGTTTGCCGTTCGGCCAAGAGTACATCTATGTGCGGCACGATTTCCGGCGATTTCCCCAACCGTGCCTTGCGGACGACTACACAAGCGCTAATGGGGCTCACATGAACGGATTCGGCTTCAAGAATCGCGGTCCTCACGGTACCGCTGAGCCGAGACGAGTCCATAAGGCTCCAGACCCACGCATGCGTGTCCAAGAGAATGGCGCTCACGACCCTCCTTCCCAAAGATCCACTTCATCGCGGTCCATTTCGTCATCAAAGTCAGGCACCCGGCCAACGAGGTGCGCCAGGGCATCAAACTGAAATCCCTGCGACTTCACAGGCACCAAACGGACCGCTGGATTGCCCTTGCGCGCGATAACAACTTCCTCGCCCGCCTCGGCGGCAGCGATGAGCTTGGAGAGCTGTGACTTGGCTTGGTGCATGTTTACCAACATCGCACTTCCTGAATTAGCTAATCTAGCTAGTGTGCGGGACTACCGACACCGCCGTCAAGCCTGGCGCGAGTCTTCAGGCCCTAGCCGACTTCGAATCACTTGAGATTGCCTAAGAGCCACCTAAGAGCCAACTGTTGAAACATACCTTAATTGCCATATATGCTGCTTGCTGTGCTGTTCCCTTCGCGTAATTTCACTATCCAGCCCGTTTGCACAGTGCTAGCGCTGATTGGCCTATGCCTCGCGCTCGCGAGTCCACCGCTCGCAGCCCAAGAGGCGATCAATTTGCGCGCATCCGATGTGCACGATGCCAGCTATCCCACCGTCCGTGGACTGCAATCCATGGCGGATCAGCTTGATCAGGCGACCCAAGGTCGCATCCACCTCAAGATCTACCCAGGCGCTCAGTTGGGCGACGAACGGGATATGCTAGAGATGACGATTTTCGGTGGCATAGATATCAGCCGAACCAGCATAGCGCCGTTAAACTCCATCGTACCGGAGACAGGTGTCTTCTCCCTGCCCTTCCTGTTTCGTTCCACCGAGCACATGCGCGAAGTGCTCGATGGCGCTATTGGTGATGAAATCCTTGGCTATTTCGAGCCTCATGGACTCATTGGACTCGCCTACTACGACGCTGGGGCGCGAAGCATGTATAACAATCAGCGCCCCATCCACTCCCCGGCGGATATACAGGGAATGAAAGTCCGGGTCATGAACTCGCAGATATTCGTCGACATGATCGCGGCGCTTGGTGGCAATGCCACGCCCATGGGGTTCGGGCAGGTATACGAGTCGCTCGCGCTCGGCACAATTGATGCCGCCGAGAACAACTGGCCTTCCTTCGAATCTTCTCGTCACTTTGAAGTGGCGACCCACTACAGCGTTACACAGCACGTCATGGTGCCCGAGGTGGTGGTCATGTCGCGCTACCGCTGGCAGAAACTATCACCCGAAGATCAGGCCCTGCTTCGCAAGGCTGCCAAGGATTCTGTGCCCGTGATGCGCGAGCTTTGGGACGCACGAGTAAAAGTTTCGCGCGATGCCATGGTGGCAGCGGGCATCCAGATCGTGGATGGGGTAGACAAGCAACCCTTCATGGACGCGATGCAACCGCTCTATGATCAATACCTGCAGGATCCTGCCCTGCGTGATCTTGTGGAGAAGATACGCCATGTCCAGTAATCAAGGCATCGACCATCTCACCGAAAGGCTCGCCGACCTGGTTCTGAAGGTCTCCGCAGCGGGATTGGTGCTCATGACCATCGTCATCTCTTGGCAGGTGTTTGCACGCTACGTACTAAATGCCAGCCCACAGTGGTCCGAGGCGGCCGCGCTCGTGATCATGTTCTATTTCGTGCTCCTTGCCGCCGCAGTTGGCGTATATGAGAAGTTTCACCTCGGCTTCAGGTGGCTCGTTTCCAAGCTTCCGCTGCGACCCAAGCGCGGCGTGTTCATATTCGGCCAAATGCTCGTCATGGCATTCGGCGCGGCCATGGCTTGGAACGGCATGGCTTTGGTGGACTACACGGCGTCGCACATCATCCCCACGCTCAACCTGTCCCGCTCCGTGGCCTACTGGCCATTCGTCATATGCGGCGGTCTCATTGTGGTGTTCGCCATTGTCCACTGCGTGATGCTTTATAGGGCGAAGGAGATTGATCCATGGAGCTCGTAGTACTCTTCGGATGCTTCGTGATACTGCTCGCACTCGGCGTGCCAGTGGCCTTCTGCCTCGGGCTATCGGCGCTCGCCACCCTCTTCTATCTGGATATTCCGCTGGTGGTCGCCTTCCAGCGCATGGCCGCTGGTGTTGATGTCTTTGCGCTGCTCGCCATTCCCTTCTTCATCTATGCCGGCGAACTCATGAACCAGTCCGGCATCGCAGAGAAATTGGTGCGTCTGGCAGAATCTATGCTCGGTCGCGTGCGAGGCGGCTTGGGTCAGGTCAGTGTAGCCTCCTGCATGATGTTCGGGGCCGTATCAGGTTCGGCGGTGGCGGCTACCTCCGCCATGGGATCCGCTCTGACTCCAATCATGCGCGAAACGGGGTACGACGATGACTTTGCCGTCAATGTCACCATCACCGGCGCGACAACCGGGTTGCTGATCCCGCCTTCACACAACATGATCATCTACTCAATCGCAGCGGGCGGCAGCGTGTCGATCGTGTCCTTGTTTCTGGC
>CAZNYE010000296.1:0-4205 GCA_964577185.1 uncultured Pseudomonadales bacterium
AGCGGCAAACAGGTGGCTGCCCCAGCCGCGCAAGCCCTCACCCACAATCTGAGTCGCTTGCTTGTGCACCGGGTAGCGCGCCGCCTGTACAAAGCGTTTGACCGCTTCCGGTTCTCTCGCACGCGCCAGATGCACGCCATGCACGCCTTGTGCCAGCGCCTGTTCGACCATCCAGCCCCCAGCCTTCACGGTGTCTTCGTCGAGCCCTAGCAAGGGGAGTACCACGATCACGGCAGGTGTTCTATGCCCGCTTGGTGTGGGCCCGGCATCGACCAGGCCGCGCATGAACCCACGAAGCAGAGCGAAATCGAGCGGTTGGTGCTCCATGTTGTAGACGATATAGTCCGCCCATGTATCCGCCATGCGCATTCCCTGTTCGTAGCCTCCGTAGCCTGCCGCGTAATAGATGGGTTGGCCGCGCGCGAGCAGCTCGATGGATTTGTTGATGCGCTGTGGCTGGTAGTCTCTAGATGCGCGCGCCGCATCCGCACCCTTGCCAAATCCCTTGGAGGATGAGGTTTGGGTATATCTCGGCAAGAGCCTGATTTCCCCGGCGGTGGAAAAGTCACCCCACAGGGTGAGGCTGCTGCCCGAAGCACCGGCAACCGCGCTCCACTCATCGCCACTCACCACGACTCGTTCGGTCAGATGTTCGGAGGAAAGCGGTTCAGCCACCTCTATCCTGGTTTGATGACGCGCCTCGGAATAGATGCCAGATAGGACGAATAGCCGACTCCCATCCGCAAGGAAGCTGGGCACGCCATGCTGATTTCCCTCGACCTGTACTTGATCGCGAAACAGCGAATCGCTGACCTTGGCGGAGCCATCGAACTGGAAGGAACCCAGCACGAGGTTTTGGTGGAATCTTGTAGGTTCCAGCCCCTGCTTGGTTTCGATCAGAATCGTGTCCTCAAGGATGGTGTTATTGACAACATCAAGCTCACTGCGCTGCATATAGAACCCGGAATTGAGCGCGGCGATATTGTGTGAAACCAGTCCGCGGCTTTCCATGGTGATGCGCACAGCGCCCGAATTGCGCGACGCATTCGAATTGCCGAAGAAACGATTGCCGGTGACCTCCACGAAGAAGTCCTGTGTGGTTGGCAAGGGGTCCAGCGGCGCGTCATAACGATGCTCTTGACCACCTACAAAAAGCCCGCCCGCATCATCTCCGGCGCGATTGCCAATGATCAGGTTGTTGCGAAGCCTGGCCGACGACCAGAGCGCGACGAAGATGCCACCGCCATCGTTATTGTTGCCCGCCCGGTTGTTCAAGACCAGGTTGTCCCGTATCTCGGGCGACGACCAACGGAAGATGGAAATGCCACCACCATCGCTGCTTCGCATGGGATCATGCGTACCAGCCACATTGTCCATCAGCACGTTTTCAGCAATGATTCCATGGCACCGGCCATCGAAGGCGATTCCGGCACCACGCCCGATTTCAGTGGTGTTGGCGAGAATCAGGTTGTTGCGAATCTCAGGCTCTCCGCCGTTCCGACAATAGATGGCACCACCACCGTGCGCGGTTTCGTGCCAATGCGTAGGTGCCCAGGGGTCGGGCGAGCGCGTCTTGTTCGATATGAACACATTGTTCGAAATCGTTGGTGAAGTACCATCAACGAGGAGACCCGCTCCGGGGCCACGCACCAGCCCGCCTTGGATATGAAAGCCATCGAGTTTGGCCTGATCGGCCGCAATGACCACCCTTCCATTTTGCAGCGCATCAAGAATTGTCACGTTCTGGTGTATGTCCCGCGTCCAATATTCTGGGTGAAATCCACCAAACAGGTCCACGCCGCTTTGCATGGCAAGTGCGAGCACTTCGTAGCGCCCCTCGGCCACAAGAATGGCCGTCCTTTCGCTGTTGTGCCGCCCAAGCGCATGCCCAATGGAAGCGTAGGGGGCATCGCGCGAACCGGTTCCGAGCGAATCAGACCCTGTATCAACCGAGACATGGATGATCTCAGGATAGATGTCCAATTCAATCGGTTCGGTGTTCGGTCCCCAGGAGGCAAATGCCCAGCTCCGGCAAAGAAGCAGGAGGCAGCCCGCAAACACTCTGAGCAACCTGGACCCTGCCAATCTCACGCGCGCTTCCCCGGCACGAATTGCATCGCATAAAGCTTGGCACCGCGCATACGGAAGAGCAACCGAACTGCCTTGCCAGAGATCTCGGAGAGGTCTCGCTCACTCAACCATTCCACCTCCTTGGCGATGAAATCACCGTTGATATACACGCACTCATCCACCGAGAATCCATCTATGGGATCGCCCTCATCATCGACCAGGCCAACTTGCATATAGCCAACCGCATTGGTGTCCACGTTGAGTTCGAGCCTCTCTCCATCGAATATCAACGGCTTGGTCACCGCGGTGGTTTCGTGCCCGTAGGGGCTGTCGAGCGACACGAACCCATCGAGCCGTTGCACGAGACGATACACGCCACGGCCATCAAAATCTGTCGATAGCGCGGAGTGGTACTGGGTTTCCCCAAAGTAGTATTGCCAGATTTCATCCCCTCGCCGAATCATTCCATGCGCGATATAGGCCGTTAGCACGTCACGACCCTGGTGACGGCCTATGCCGACATAGGCCGGCTCTGGATATCTATGCCAATCGATGCCATTTCGGCTCACGGCGAACTGTGTTTCCAAGGGCCCCGACCCCAGCCCTCGTTCCTTCATACCGAGTACCCTGCGCGACTCGGGCCCATCGTTCTCATAATGAAAATAGGCGACCGGGAAGGCAAGGTAGGTGTCAGGGGCCCACAGATACTTGGTTGCCTTGGTGAGATAGAAATCCACTCCGACAGGATCCTCTGGCGTGGGCGCAAACCTGTGCGGGAACTCCATGCCGAATCCGCCGGGTGTCAATGGCCCATGGTCCGTGAACCAGGGCAGGGGTTCTCGCAGCGGGAATTCTCCTCGCAGGTTCCAGTAGTCCTGTTGCGTCAGGGGTGTGAAGCTGAGCGGTCGGCGCAGATCCCGATGTTCGGTGACCACTGAACTTCGTCGCGTATCGCCCGCGGGCGTGTGAAATATCCCAGAGCGATGGTAGGCCACATAGAGCTGACGCTGATCGTCATAAAATGTGGCCGTCTGGGTTCCCGAGCGAAATGGCAGTATGACACTTGGGTAACGAGTCCAAGTGTAGCCATCGGCAGACGTATAGAGATAGATGCCGCGCCGGTGGTAGTCGGAAAAGTACTTCCAACGTTCTTCGGCGGGTGCGTAGGGTTCGAAAAATGGATTTCCGAGACCGCCAACCTGCTCGGCGATGACGATATTCCTGTGTCCATTGATCTTCCCGCGCCCAAGATCAGGCCGCTCGAAGGTGACACCGTCACGCGACGTGTATACAGCCAGAAAGTCATCCTCCACCGAGTTGTAGAGGCGGATGATCCCGTCGTCCCCTTCGGCCACAGTGAGATGTTTGCGAAAGGCGCCCTCGATATCATCCAACACCCGCTCGGCCCGCCGCGGCGGATTGACCGCAAAGTGCGCATCGCCAGTTTCGGCAAATATCGCGCCATTGATGAACAGGTGTTTTCTCGACCCGAGATCAAGTGGCGCTCCCGTCTCGGCGGCAAACAGCGGCGGCGGCCCGCGCGGGAGTTCCGGCATCTGGGCAGGCTGCTTGGCAAAACTCCCCGGTGGCTCGAACTCATGTGCATACACCCGTCCGCGGCTGATTCGGAATTCGTCGAGCACGCCGCGCAGCGGCTTCCCCCACAGACCATCCCGGGCAAGCGAAAAATAGGCTTCACGGCCAAAGGGCAGCGCCTTCAGCCTGGCCTTGTTAGGCAGGGCCTGGAGCTGACCATCCACGAAGTGGCGAAGCTGATTCTCGGCAGCGTCATAGACAAATGCATAGTGCCGCCACTGGCTTGCAGATTTGAGAGTCGGTATCTCAAGCCTGGTGCCGCTGGGCCGGTTGACAAACATAAACTTGGAGCGATCGGATGACCATTTGAGCTTCGTCACGCGATCATTTTCACCGCGCGGACCCGACCCGAGCTCGAATATCACGGCTTCTTCACCCACGGCCGAGCCGTTCGGCGCAAACCAGAACTCGATTGTCCAATCGAAGTCACCGAGATTGATGTCGGTTGTGGTTGGGTTTACAAACCCGATTTCGTTGCGCAAGTGTTGCTCACCCGAAGTCATGAGTGCGGCGAACTGCGCGTTGAACCAGCTCAAGGG
>CAZNYE010000297.1:0-3284 GCA_964577185.1 uncultured Pseudomonadales bacterium
GAACGTGATTACTGGATGAGTGCGGAGGAAGCGGTCGACTATGGGCTTGTGGATTCTGTCCAAAATCCGCGTGGTCGGAAAGGGAATGACGTTCTTGGGAGAAGCTCGTGAGCGCCCGAACAAGACTTGTTCTCAAATTCTGGGTAGTTAACAAGGCCTTCGGCGCTGATCTTGAGTAATGAGGTAAATCGGCGTAACCACTCGCCCCCTTGACTCTATAGGATCTAGCCGCTACATCGCCCCTGATGGAGTGCTCACCCAATCCGTGCGCCCTCAAACAGGGGCGTTGTCCTATAGTGTCAAGAAGGGCGAATCGTGACAAATCGGCTAATATAGCGACTGCACGGCACGGTCTATTGGGAAGTTAGGACGGACTGATGGCGGATAAACGAGGCGGCGGCGACGATTCGACCGCGAAACTGCTCTACTGTTCATTTTGCGGAAAGAATCAGCAGGAGGTTCGCAAACTCATTGCCGGACCTTCTGTATTCATATGCAACGAGTGTGTCGAGCTCTGCAATGACATCATTCGCGAGCAACTGCAGGAAGGAGGCGAAGGAGGCGAGGAAGCCGCGCTTCCGAGACCGCAAGAGATCAAAGGCATCCTAGATGAGTATGTCATAGGTCAGGAGCATGCGAAGAAGGTGCTGTCTGTGGCCGTGTACAACCATTACAAGCGGCTGCATCAAACCCATGCAGAGGAAAGCGCGACCGTCGATGGCGAAGAGGAAGTCGAACTTGGCAAGTCCAATATCTTGCTGATGGGACCCACCGGAAGCGGTAAAACCCTGCTCGCAGAGACTTTGGCGAGACTACTGAATGTTCCCTTCACCATTGCCGACGCCACCACACTGACCGAAGCGGGATACGTTGGTGAGGATGTCGAGAACATCATTCAGAAACTCTTGCAGAAGTGTGATTACGATGTGGAACAAGCCCAGATCGGTATAGTCTATATAGACGAAATTGACAAGATATCTCGCAAATCCGATAACCCATCCATCACGCGGGATGTCTCCGGCGAAGGAGTTCAGCAAGCATTGCTCAAGCTGATCGAGGGCACCATGGCTTCAGTGCCTCCGCAAGGAGGGCGCAAACACCCGCAGCAGGAGTTTCTGCAGGTGAGCACACACAACATATTGTTTGTATGCGGAGGCGCGTTTGCGGGGCTCGACCGAGTGATTCGTGATCGCACCGAGCGAAGCTCAATAGGGTTCGGAGGCGTGGTGTACGGAGAAAACGAAGCCAAGAGCGTGGGTGAGATTCTTCGCCAGGTAGAACCCGAAGATCTGATTCGCTATGGACTTATTCCGGAATTTGTAGGGCGACTTCCAGTGGTGGCCACGCTTGAGGAACTCGATGAAGATGCCTTGGTACAGATTCTCACCGCGCCGCGCAATTCCCTCGTGAAGCAATACAAGTATCTTTTTGAGATGGAGGGAGTCGATCTTGATATTCGGGAGGATGCGCTGCGTAGCGTCGCTAAGAAGGCCATGCAACGCAAGACTGGGGCAAGAGGATTGCGTTCGATCATGGAGTCGATTTTGCTTGACACCATGTACCGCCTTCCTTCCATGGAAGGGGTCAGCAAAGTGGTTGTGGACGAAAACGCTGTCAAGGGCGAAGGCGAGCCCATATTGATGTACGAGAATGAGCTGCTAGAAAAGCAGCGTGCGCTGCCCAACGCATAGCGAACACCTGATTCACTTGATGGCGCGACAGACCATCGATTCCGGCTGGGTCAAGGGCCTCTGGCTCGGTGCTCAGATATTCTTGCCACTGCTGCTCGTTCTTGCCTGGCTGCTGTGGTCCGGGATGTTCACCCCGCTGCTGCTTGGTTTCGGAGCCTTCTCGTGCGCGCTCACCATATACATCATCAATCGCATGGGCTACTTCCATGCCCGTGTGTTCTCCCTGGGCTACAACCTGCGTTTGGTCCACTACTGGGCTTGGCTGCTTGGCGAGATGGTGAAGTCAAGTATCCATGTCGCCGGTGTCGTGTTAACGCCCCGACCGCGTTGGCGACCCCAGATCGTCGAAATAGAAGCTGATGATCTCGATCAAGTCGATCAGGTACTGCTCGGTAATTCGATCACACTGACCCCAGGCACCTTAACGCTCGATGTACGCGACGGCAAAATGCTTGTGCACGCGCTGACACCCCAAGGTGCCCAGTCGCTGCGCGAGGGCGAGATGAAGCGGCGGGTCATCGCCTTGCGTAGAACTGAGCGTGAATAGCGGATGACTGGCGCGCAGGTCGGCGTATCGTCTAGCAGCCCGGTCATTTTGACACGACACCAGGACTCAGCATGTATTACGCGGTGACACTCGCGACACTCGTCACTATGGTGCTCGCATTGGTGCGAGCTTTGAAGGGGCCGACCGTCTATGATCGGGTGATGGCGGTCAACATGTTCGGCACCAAGACAGTCCTGCTGCTATCAGTGATTGCCTTTCTGTTCGGCCGTCCGGATTTTCTTGATCTGGTACTCGCCTATGCCCTCATCAATTTCATTGGAGTCTATGCGGTGCTGGCGTTCTTCCGCCACCGAACCACCACGCGCCTCCAAACTGGGGAGACGAGATGACGGCGGCTATGCTCGATATCGCAAGCTGGGTATTGCTGACGATGGGCGGAATCAGCGTACTGATCGGAGGCATAGGCGCGTTGCGCTTGCCCGACTTCTACACGCGCATGCACGCGGCCGGTCTGACTGACAGTATCGGCGCGATTCTGGTTATAGTCGGCATCATGCTGCAAGCGGGTTTGTCCTTGGCGATGATCAAACTCGGTGCCATCTTGCTATTTCTGCAGCTGACAAGCCCGACGGCGTCCAATGCACTTGCGGTTGCCGCCATTCGCGCCGGTCTGAAACCCGGTGCGCAGGCACACACGGACGAGACGGTCTGATGCTTACCCTGTTCGGCATCTTTCTACTCACGCTGCTACTGATTACCGCGGTCGCCATCGTGCGCACAAGGAACCTATTCGTCGCGGTGATGTTGATGGGCATCGCGAGCTTGCAGGTGGCGGCGAATTTCTTTCTACTCGATGCCGCCGATGTTGCCCTCACCGAAGCGGCGATTGGCGCAGGGATCTCGACTGTGTTGTTCCTTGGAGCGCTTGTGCTCACCTCCGAGCGAGAAGGAGGTGGATCATCAAGGCGACTGCTGTCGATTGCTGTTGTGGTGGCGGCCGCGCTCATCGTCATCTATGCGACATTTGACAAGCCGCGATTCGGGAGTCCGGAAGCACCCGTCCAGGTGCATGTCTCACCCTGGTA
>CAZNYE010000298.1:0-6180 GCA_964577185.1 uncultured Pseudomonadales bacterium
ATCAAAGACGATGGACGTCTTGTCATCGTGTTTGCGCACAAACATCCGGATGCTTGGGAAACGCTGGTCAGTGCGATTATCAAGGCAGGATTTGTGGTCGATGGAAGCTGGCCGATACAGACAGAGATGGGAACTCGAATGCGCGCCTTCTCATCGGCGGCCTTGTCTTCTTCCGTCTGGCTCGTCTGCCGCAAGCGAGACTCTCATGCTCGTGCCGGATGGGACACGCAAGTATTGAAAGACATGCAGTCCAAGATCACCGAGCAGTTGCGCGACTTCTGGGATGCCGGAATTCGCGGACCTGATTTTGTGTGGGCAGCAACCGGGCCAGCACTTGAAGCCTACAGCCGCTATCCTGTTGTCAAGAAGGCATCGGAATCCGGCGCGCTCATGGGCGTAGAAGAATTCTTGCGCCAGGTGCGTCGCATGGTTGTCGATTTCGTGGTTGGTCGTGTGCTAACCCTCGATGCAGGGGAGGGCACATCAGCGGACAACGCGCTAGACGACATCACGACCTATTACCTGCTTCACCGCAACGACTTTCGCTTGGATGATGCACCTTCTGGTCCTTGCATTCTGTACATGGTCTCGTGCGGCGTGTCGGAGCGAGAGCTCTCCGACCAACAGGGCATTCTTGCCAAGGGCAAGAAATCCGATTCGGGAGACGAAGACGAAGGAGAAGCAACAGATTCCGGTAGCCAACTCAAGCTCAAGTCTTGGTCCCGGCGTGCCCATAAGAGCCTCGGTGAAGACAGACCCGACGGGCGCGCCCCACCATTGATCGATCAGCTTCATCGCCTGATGCACCTGTGGAGGGCTGGCGACGTAGTCAAGGTTGATGCCTATCTTGATCGCCGCGGCCTCAAGCGCAATCAGATGTTCGGCCAGCTTGTGCAAGCCTTGATCGAACAAAGCAGAGAAGAGGGGCAGATTGATGAGTGCTCGATGCTGGAACGTATCGCCAATCATATGAAGCTCGTCGTTGGCACTGGACAGCGCGAAATCGCCATCGAATAGGACTTAGGGAGGTATTCATCCATGGCCAAGACGACAGCCAAACCCTGGCACGAAGTCGTTCGTGTAAGAGCGGACATCCGTAGTGAGGAACTTTCTCTCAAAGCATTCGCGGCGGACCTCTACGATGTGATGCTTGGGCGCAACGCGAGCGTCTACCATGATGCTGGCGATTTCTTTGCGCTGACCTATCCCACGCTGCGTTTGCGTGAGCTCGCACATGATGTGACTCGTCGGCTGGCCGGAAAATCCGAAAAGGCCATAAGGCAGTTGCACGTGACCTTCGGCGGTGGCAAGACCCACGCACTGATCGCCTTGGTGCATTTGGTCAAAGAACCGCATTCCCTGCCGGACGTGCCGGCAATACAGGAGTTTCGAGCACATTGCGACTTGGGCGGCGAGTTTCCAAAGGCGCGAGTGGCCGCCGTAGTGTTTGATCGGCTCGATGCCGAGAAAGGCATGGAAGTCCAAGCCCCGGACGGTTCTATCCGTAGATTCACCATGCCTTGGAGCCTGATCGCATGGCAGTTGGCTGGAGAAGCGGGAATGCGGCTGCTAAAGGATGATGGCTCGGAGCGTGCGATCCCACCTGCGACCAACGTGATGGAGCAGCTCTTGGAACTTGCGCGGGAAGACGTTCCTTCGGTCTTAATTCTGTTTGACGAGGTGCTCTGGTTTGTTCGCACCATGGCTGATCAGGACGTTGGTTGGATTCAGCGAATGGCCGACTTCCTGCACAGCCTCACACAAGCGGTCGCCAAGGTGCCGAACGCCTGTCTCGTCGCTTCGCTGCTGGCCTCCGATACCAGCAAAATGGATGATCTCGGTAAGCGCATCAGCAAGGAACTGTACGATGAATTCAAGCGCGTCGCCGACGAAGGGATTCAACCAGTTGAGCGCCAAGACGTGCCAGAAATTCTGCGTCGGCGGCTCTTTGAGTCGGGCAGCGACGCTTACGAAAGTCTGTGGCGGCAACAGGTAATGGCCCAACTTCACGGGATTGGGCGCATCGACGACTATACGAACAAGCATCGAACCCAGGAAGAAGAACGGTATGTTCGCGCCTATCCATTTCATCCAGACCTTGTGGACCTGTTTTATGCGAAGTGGACGCAGCTTGAGGGCTTTCAGCAGGCGCGAGGTATTTTGAAGACGCTCGCGACCGCGATACGTGATGCCGAACCTTGGGACAAGCAGTCCCTTATCAGCGCCCAAGTGTTTCTCGCGGCACCTGAATCGGAAGGATTTAGTGCCGCTCTGCGGGAACTCGCGAGTACGGCACAGTTGGAACAATACGAAGGACGCAGCCAGAATTGGTCGGCAATCCTTGCAGCTGAATTAACGCACGCGGCCAAGTCAAAAGAGGAGCTCGGAAGCCTGGCCGATAGGGAAGTTGAGCAGGCGGTGATTGCCACCTTCCTGCACTCCCAGCCCATCGGTCAGCGGGCGACAGCCCGTGAACTTAAACTACTGATAGGCGGCGGCGCGCCAGACCCGATTGAGCTAGGCAAAGGGCTTGCGCGTTGGGCCGATGCCTCGTGGTATCTCGACGATACGTTCATAGATGACCGTGATGACGGCCTGCCGAAGATCTGGCGACTCGGTTCCAAGCCGAATCTGAAACAAATGCACCACGATGCTTGCGCTCAGGTTCCCGATTCGCGGGTCGATGAAGTCCTTGAGGAACAGGTTCGCAAAGTGGGAACACTCACTGAAGGCGCGCGAGGTGCTGGTGCCAGGGTGCATCTGCTGCCTGCACGTCCGTCTGATATCGAAGACGATGGCGAGTTTCACTATGCCTTGCTCGGTGTGAAGGCAGCGTCTGAAGGTGGCAGACCGAGCGCTTTTGCAGGGCGTTTCTTGAATGAGACTTCTGGCCCTGATAAACCGAGGGCGCGAAACCGAAATGCCGTCGTGCTGGTGGTTCCATCTCGGGAAGCTATTGGGGTTGCACGAGAAAAGGTGCGTGACCTGCTGGGATGGGAGAGGGTTCGCGAGATGCTGAACGAGCGAGAAGATGTGGATACGCTTTCAAGGTCTCGGCTGGAGGGCAATGCTCGTGCCGCCATGAACGAGATGGCTACTCAGGTGGTCTCGGCTTGGTGCGTTGCGGTGACGGTGGATGAGGAGAACAAGGTCGCTGCGTTTCGAATAGCGATCGACAACGCTTCGTTGTTCCAGCGACTCTGCGCCGATAATCGCTTGCGGATCGAAAGCGTCGCGGTGAATGCCGAAGCACTTCTTCCGGGCGGCCCATACGATCTATGGGCCGAATCAGACAAGGCGCGTTACGTGAAGGACTTGGTCGGCGCTTTCGCGGCGACCGCCCGGTTGCCCAAGATGCTACGACGGGAGGCTATTCTCGAAACGCTTCTGCAGGGCTGCGAGGCGGGAGAATTCGTAATGAAAGTGACGCGCAGCGACAAGTCTTGGCGAACGTTCTGGCGGACTCGCCCAGACGATACCGCGCTGCAAGAGCCGAGTCTCGAAGTCGTGCTTCCTGAAAACAGCGAACTCAGCGAGCTCGATCCCACCTTACTTGCACCGGGTGTCTTGCCAGAGCTCTGGAGTGGCGCCTCACTCAATCTGGAGGCGCTTACCACCTATTTCTCCGGTGGACACCTCGTCTCGGTGGACAAGGGTGGATACAGCGAAAGCCAGAACGTGCCCGAGGTGGATGAGGCGGCCCTCAAGGCGGCAGTGATGCAATCGGTTGCGCAAGGACACTTATGGCTCGTGAACGGCACCATGAGCGCTCTGAGAGAAGAACCTCCGGCTGGATTTGTCAATGAGAGTGCGGTTCTCTATCCGCCGCCAGAACTGCTCAATTCCGCTGATCTCTTACCCGCAAAGATCGAGAGTGCGTGGGCGGACGGACAGACTTCAGGGGATCTCATCCAAGCTGCCCTTTCGTCAAAGGACGGGCGACCCTTGCCCTGGTCCTTGATTCGCGATGCGCTGGATGCCGCGTTTCGAGTGGGGCTATTCGAACGAACACCCGAATCCGGGCCATGGCCTTGTGATGCTGGCGGCGCAGGCGCGGTCAAGATTCAATTGGCTGACATAGAAAAGCGCAGCGATGCCAGAGATTCGCACCGTTCGACCGCAGCGACATCCGAGCTAGAGTCGCACGAGATACAGGATTTGGCTGATGAGATAGATGATCTCCTGCAAGTGACTGCTGGTCATACGCTGCGATTTGAGGTGACTATTCACCTAGGAGACAGAGAGGGGCTTGACGCCATGACCAAAGGGCGAGTCAATGAGGTCTTAGCCAAGGTCAAATCAGGGTGGCAAGTGGGTTGATTTGGGCCCTCCCAGATCACATCGGCCTTAGTTCAATCACAGGAATCTCCCGACCGGCTATGCGTTTGTAACCCTCGTACATCGGAAAAATATCAACGAGGGCTTTCCATGCCTCGGCGCGGCGCGCTCCCTCAAGTTCTATGACTTGCACACGCCGCTTGGCCCCCTTGATCTCCACGCTCACCTCGTCCTGCCCGCGCAGGTTCCAATACCAATGCGGATGCTTCTTCGTGCCGGCATAGGAAGCGGCGATCACGTAGGAATCGCCGAGCATGGCGTGGGTCAGCGGTGTCACTCTTTCAAGGCCAGACTTTCGGCCGCGGGTAATCAGCAGCAGAAAGTGAATGCGCCCTATGCCAGCGGAAAACCGTCCGTTCATAGTTCTGAACCAGCGGGCGTGCAAGCGCCCAAAGGCGCGCAAGGTGAATTTGACCAACTGATCGCGCATCTGGAAGCTAGGCTGTTTGTAGGTTTGGTGACGTCAAGGAAAACAGAGAATCCATGGATTGGATCTGCACTAGGGGGCAAGGCTTTCTTCAGCCCTCCTTTTGCGCGCGCCCATGTACGCATTCACCCGTGCTTTGGCATTTTCGCGGATGCTCATGTAGAACAGGCCATAGTCATGCGCGTGGTAGTTGCCTTCTCCGAAAAACTCGATCCATTTCCTGTCTGAACGGATCTCGGTGATGAGCAATCTGCCATCAATGCACTGTGCGTCGGCGACACCTTCTTCTATGACAGGCGGCGTATCAAAATTCATGGAGCCGGGATTGGCGCCGAAGTCAGCGCGCGCCCCATCCGTGCGCCAAGTGAGTGGATTCACGCAAATGGTATCTAGGGCATAAAAGGATTCGGCTTGCGGGGTGAGCGAATTCCAATTGACTTGGCAACCTGTCTGTGTGGGTCGTTCGCACACCGGCAACCCGGGACCTTCCGCGATCTCGAATCCGACGACATAGGCCGCCACCAAGCGCTCTTCAAGTTCGGTGCCCAAAATTCGCTCGCGAATGAGGCGATCCGAATGCAGAGCGCCCTGGCTATGTCCGGCGATGACAAACGGGCGTCCCCGACTGAAAGCCGTAACAAAGTGCTCGAATGCCGTGCGCACGTCCTGAAACGCGAGGTCGATGGCCCGGCCTCCGTCGCCCTGCTCATCAAAGAAGCTGTACAGGGTGGCCTGCCGGTAACGGGGCACGTACACCGCACAGCAGCCGTTAAAGGCGCTGGCTTGCCCGGTGAGGATGCTCGTTTCGATTAACTCGGTTGATTCGGGGTCACCTGAAGGTTGGTTCCAGCCATCAGAACTAAAGTAGGTCGTTGGGTGTATGTAGAAGACATCCACTTCCGCCTCGGCCTGCCTATCCCGCGTACCCGGCGGTGCGAAATCTGCATTGTCAAACCTGTTTGGAAGCGCTGCCCAGTTGTCTTCAAGGCTGTAATCCGGCGCCGGTGGGGCTAGTGTTTGCGAAAAAGGCGCATCTGGCTGTAGCTGCATGCGCATCGCGAAGAAGAACAGATTTTCTTGGAAG
The DNA here is from genome assembly GCA_964577185.1 of uncultured Pseudomonadales bacterium. Lineage (GTDB taxonomy): Bacteria > Pseudomonadota > Gammaproteobacteria > Pseudomonadales > Azotimanducaceae > Azotimanducus. The sequence continues at coordinate 5,850 of CAZNYE010000298.1, forward strand.
ATGTACAGTGCGCCAGCGATTAGCGCGAGCACAAGAATGAGTCCCAAGGCCCATTTCTGCATATGAGTCACTCCTCTCGAAGGTGCGCGAGCTTTCGGTAGGAGCCGCGATAGAAGAGCAGTGGGCTCGAATCAGGGTCTACAAGACCGAGGTCCTCCACCTTTCCTATCGCGATTGTATGGTCTCCGGCATCGACCTCGTTAAAGAGCGAGCAGTCAACGTAGGCCATGCTTTCCTCAAGCACTGGCGACCCTGTGACTCCGGTCGACCAAGACAGATTCTCAAACTTATTCACGCCGGTTTGCGCGAATCTGCTGCTGAGTAGATTCTG
>CAZNYE010000299.1:0-3803 GCA_964577185.1 uncultured Pseudomonadales bacterium
CTCATCCACCATCTCATCCACCGACGGGTGTAGGAGCAGTCCAGAAGCCTGCTTAGCCAGCAAATCACCGCGACGCTCCTGAGACCTCACATAAGAATAAATCTGATAGAGATACCCACTGCGCAGAGTCTTCCCCCGGTACCAACCGCGGGTCACAATGGAGTTGAACTTCGTATCGACAACAATCCGGCGTCCTGCTTCCCGATGCTCCAGCACAATGTCGGTCTGCATGTTCGGGAGGATGTTCTTCATGCCCTCGGTCTCACTCTCTTTCGGCCAGTCAATCCACCTTCCTGCGTCAACGCGCCAGCCTTTCCCCTTAAGCACGACATCGTAGAAACCCGCGATTCCCTTCTCATAGAGCTTCCTAATCCACGCCATTTCCCTATCCGGCAACGACAAGTGCCTGGCACCGGTGTCTTCGGTCGGCAGCGCGAGGTTGAAGGCGAGATGCGCCGCAGCCACCATTGGCTGGTCATCTATGTCGTGTCTACCGAAGCGGTCGATCGATACCTCGCCACGAATTGGTCGGTGTCCGCTCACCCCCATGCTCTTCAGGCTTGCGGCCAGCATTCTGCATCGGTGTGCGAGCAAGTGACCCGAGACCACTTTAGATATCTGCTCCAACGCTGCCAGCACAAAGCGGTTTCGAGGTGTATCGACAGTCAATTCGTCGAATCTGCAAGCGACCTGCCCTCGATCCAGCAGGCGGTGCCTTTCCGTTTCAAGCAATTTGATCCGCCCACGGACACGGCCTAGTACGGCTTCCCGGGATCGATATCCAAAGCTCAAGTTGCGCCTAATACGCCGCTCAACTTTGTTACAGAGAATCTCCGCCACTAAATCCGGGATATCATCGGGATTGTCTTCTACAGCGCGCTTTGCCTTGTCCAGATCCCGGAAGAGATCCGACGCATACAGCATGAGCAGCCAGAGGTTTCGCACAGGAATGCGGCCGACCCGCCGAATCTCATGCTGAGGTTCTGGCATCGGACGGACTACGGCACCAGACGCAATCAGAACCCTTTAAGAAGGCGGTCCCGCGCCTCCTCAGACTTCTCCAGATCATCGAACCAGTATTCATCAAGCAATGGCCCGATCTCGCTATTCACCACTTGGCGAAACCACTCCCGTGCGTCATCAATAGGAACACCAAACGGAGGGGTAACATAGCTGTGACCCACTCGGAATTGGGGCCCCAACGCCTTGTCCGCTGAAATTTCGCTGTTCAACGCTTTCACACGCCCTTCGATGTCTTCAAGGATTTCAAAATCAATTCCCCATTTCTGGTGAACCCAGTCGCGCCAAGCCTTGCCTAAGGTTGGCTCCAAATCGATGAAGGCAAATCGACGACGCAACGCCAGGTCAACAAGTGCTAAGGAGCGGTCGGCAATGTTCATTGTGCCTATAACGTATACGTTGTCCGGGATGAACACGCGTTCGCCATTTGCCCGGTTGTACGAAAGCTGTAGTGCTTCGTTCGGTGTCCGCTTGTCCACTTCAAGCAACGTGAGCAATTCCCCGAAAATCTGAGCGGGATTCCCGCGATTGATTTCTTCAATCACAAATACGTATGGTGACTCAGGATCCTCCCCTGCAGCCGCACTCATCTCCAGGAAAGGGCCATCCACCAGCGTTAGCTTGCCGTCGCCGGCAGGACGCAAGCCTCTAACAAAGTCCTCATACGAGAGGTTTGGATGAAACTGAACCGCACGAACCTTGCGGTCATCTCGTTCCCCGATCAAAGGAAAGGCCAATCGCTTAGCGAGCCAGGTCTTTCCGGTTCCTGGCGGCCCCTGCAATATCAGATTCTTCTTGGTTCTTAGGCGTTCAAGAAACTGGTCCAGCTTTTCCGGGGCAATGAAGCATCCATCCGAAATAATGTCATCGACCGAGTATGGTTCGATGGGAGGAGGAGGAGTCTCGGTTTCTGGTAGATCATCTGTTTCTGCCTTAGAGGAATCAGGGTCGTCCACACCCAGAAAGGTAGCCAGTTCACTCGCTATAGCCTTCCGACGGGAATCGGTAATCCCTCGGTTGAACATTCCCATGACCGTGAACGGACAGATGTCTTTCAAAGGCCCGGTTGAGCCGTTCACAAATTGATCCTGCAGATAGGATGCAACCCCTATCTTGGATGCGATCCTGTGAACCCCAGAAACCAACTCATCGCGTCGGTCTTCATATTCGAGGAGCTTGTCAGCCAACGTCTCGTATAAGCTGGTCCACTTGAAGCGACCTGCTCCCTCATATGTGGAATTCAAAGTGCGTCCTCCAATTTGGCTCTTGCCAACCACCTCAAGCGATTCCGCCCTGAGCACATTCTGAAATCATGCAAGAGAGGTTTCATCATCCCGTCTGTGCATTGGACCAACTTGTCTCCGCATCTATAGCGTCGCCGTACAAATCACACAGATGCTCCGAAGACATGTCCAAAATTGGCTCGTACATAAAGGAGTTCAAGTATGGATTCTGCTGTCTCTAGTATCAGGCACAATCAAGCACATGTCCTTGAAGCGGCTTAAGGCTTATGAAACAATGGCTCAATGCTTGATTCGGTGGAGAATCGTTGAAGCAATCCGGGCATCAACGAATCCATGCGCCGCGACACACGGTGTGGGCGGCATTGAATGATACAAGAGTGCTGAAACGCTGTATTGAAGGCTGCGAGTCTTTTGAATCAATCGGCGAACAATCCTACAAGGCAATCCTGCGCACACAACTCGGTCCCTTGAACGCGCTGTTTGCGGCAAATGTGCAACTTGCCGAAGAACCCCAAGTCGACCCTGACCTTCAGAACTTTCGCCTTGTGGTCCAGCTTGAGCGCACGGCCGCCGGATTTGGGCGTGGCGAAGCCCGGATTTCCCTCACCGAAGAAAGCAGCGAGGTGACCATGCTCAGCTATCAAATCAATGCGGTGGTCGGCGGCAAACTCGCGCAGCTCGGGGCTCGCCTCGTAGAATCGGCTGCGGGATCATTGGCGAGTTCCTTTTTTCGCAAGCTCCAGACCGAACTTGGCGGCAGGGTTCCCGGTCAATCCAAGGCGAATGAACAGCGGGGTCGTTTGGAGGCAGAGTGGTGAATGCGGCAGTCGGCAATGATGTTGCCCTTTGGCGGTTGTTCTTGCGCTATGAGGAGCACCCCGCTTGAAAACTCATTCCATTTGAACAAATCGATACACCGAGGGCAAGACCTTGCAAATATCTCTGACAGTAAATGGCAAATCGCACCAATTGCAGGTGGCGGACAACGAGCTGCTCGTCAATGTGCTGCGCAAGCAACTCGGATTAACTGGAACACACATCGGTTGCGACACCAGTCAGTGTGGCGCCTGCGTGGTACATGTCGATGAACGGTCGGTGAAGTCATGCACGCTTCTCGCGGCGCAGGCAGACGGCCGCCAGGTGACCACCATTGAAGGCCTCGCAGACGGCGAAGAATTGCATCCAATGCAGGAAGCCTTCAGGGATTGCCACGGACTTCAATGTGGTTTCTGCACACCCGGAATGATCATGAGCGCCATTGACCTCGTGAAGGATTCTGAGAAACTCACCGAGAGCGATGTAAGAAAGGGGATCGAAGGCAACATATGCCGATGCACGGGATATCAGAACATCGTTGCAGCGGTGCTTGAAGGCGCTTCACGCATGCGGGTCTGACCAGCCTTTGCCTTTCCGAATTCCGCGCACACACGGAGACTCCAATCATGGCGACACAGGAACACAGCGGTATCGGCGCCTCGGTACTGCGCAAGGAAGATCGCCGCTTCATTACCGGCAGCGGCACCTACACAGATGATATTC
>CAZNYE010000300.1:0-4259 GCA_964577185.1 uncultured Pseudomonadales bacterium
GGATTCACACACCACGATCTGGCGCTTGAACTCCTTTTCGCTATTGGCATGGCTCATGTCCACCATGATGCTCGTTGGCACTCCGGCAGACTCAAGCTGACTCGCGCAGGCTTCAATGTCCTTTGAGGAAAAGTTGGTTCGTCCGCCGCCACCGCGCAGGATCACGTGGCAATCGTCATTGCCTTCAGTCGAGAAGATCGCCGAGTGACCTTGTTTGGTCACTGAAAGAAACACATGCGGATGCTGGGCGGATAGGACCGCATCGACGGCGACCTGGGTGTTCCCTTGGGTGGAGTTCTTGAAACCAACAGGACAAGAAAGCCCAGAAGCTAGCTGCCTATGCACCTGACTCTCTGTGGTGCGAGCGCCTATGGCGCTCCAGGACACGACATCCCCTATGTATTGCGGCGAGATCGGATCGAGGTATTCGGTTCCCGCCGGAAGGCCAATATCGGTGATATCGCGCAGCAAGTTGCGACCAACCTTCAGGCCATGATTGATGTCGCAGCTGCCATTTAAGTGCGGGTCATTGAGGAGTCCCTTCCAGCCAATTGTGGTGCGCGGCTTCTCAAAATACACGCGCATGACAATGAGCAGTTCGTCTGCGAATCTCTGCGCCTGCTCGTGCATTCTCTCTGCGTAGAGCAATGCCGCAGCAGGATCGTGTATGGAGCATGGGCCGATGATGACGAGCAGCCTCGGATCCCGTTTGCGAATGATGTCGCGGATTTGATGGCGCGTTTCAAAAACGAGGAGTGAGGATGTGTCGCTCAAAGGAATGTCGGCCAGTAAGTCGGCTGGGGCTATGACCTCCTCCTGTCCAGAAATACGTGTGTCGTCAGTGATATATCTCATATGTTCAACACTCGCTAGATACTGCCTCAAGCATTTGGAGGCTTGGTGCTCTTGCCGCCATGCACGGATGGCTCGTAGCACCATTTCCATCGCAACAGGCCCAATCCTCCAAGTTCTGATTCTGGGATCTCAAGTATCCTGAGGATGGTCGCATCCAGCTTTTTTCTGGATTCATCCCGATACGCTTCATTGGCTGGTAGAAATCGCAGGTGTTTCAGATCATCAAAGGCTTCTCCGAAAAGTCCTAACTGTCTATTGGTGAGCGCCCTGCAGTCAATCGTTGGCAGCTCCGAAATCTTGGTGATGGTCAGGCATGTTCTGCCTTGCTGTTGACGGGTACCGAACCACCAGAAGAGCATCAGACCAAGTGTGGAATTTCCCCACAAGAGTAGTGGGACTGTGTGCTCGCACCTCTTGGGCTTCAGGTTTGGCCATGCCCTGCCACCTATGCTTGGTTCGGGGGTCATGCAGACGGCCAAAGCTTGTGAATTGAGACGGAAATCTAGGTTGTGGTGCAGGTGAGAAGCGGTTACATCCCATGTCTCCTTTGCTTTGCTCTGCATTCCCTCTCGCACGAGGCCTTCGCTGTCGGGAGCTACGATGAACTGCCGCTCTCGCTCATGATCGTGGCTCCAAAGTGCCGGATAGGGGATATTCTGATGCCTACCGGTCTGTTGAATATCGAATGCCCCCCTTGGAGGTTTGCCGCTGATGTCGCGGTGAACCAAGCCGCGCTCAGCGATTTGCTTCATTTGCGTGATGGGCACATCGTATGTGTGATTGCTTCGAAAGAGTTGGAGCCTACCCTGAAGAAGGCCAATCAGAGTCGCACAAATTTCTGCATCTCGAATTCCCGCAGCTTCATAGTCTCTGTCAGTTGCGTCAATTGCCGGACACTTCCCTCTCGCGTATTCGTTGGCCTCCATCCGTGTTTTCGGCCGGCGCTCCAAATTGATGAATGATATTCTCTTCGGTTTGGATAGCTGGGGTTCGTCTTCTTTGCATTTCTTGGCGACGACTAGGCATTCGGCCAAGGCGGTATCGGCCGAAAAGGATGCGTCGATTGATTTCGAAGCCGCGATGGAATACACGCTTATGTCCGTGTAGTGGCGCGACAAGGCTTCGCGAGCATGGTTCCACGCCTTTCCTGAGACGAAAGAAAACGGCAGAACAAGTGCGAGGACACCGCCTTCCTTGAGTTTGTCGTGCGCCAGGTCCATGAAGTTCGATGCCAGCCCCGCATTGCCGTGACCGAACTTGCTTTCCTGCTCAGCGAGTCTTTTCGACATGGCATGCTGCTCGGATTCGGAAGTGCGAAATCCGGCGAAAGAAGGAACCGGTACCTTCAGTCCACCTTCGTGGTTGGTGGGTCTGGTGAACGGAGGGTTCATGATGACCAGATCGAAGGTTCTGTGCCCGACGGGAAAACTCTTCCTGTCTCCAAGATGGCGGGCACCGGAACCCGTCATACGTGTTCCTTGAATCGCCACCTCTTCCCCGGCACCACTTTGGCTGAAGAGATTGATCGAAGCGGTCTCGCTGGTCCTCAAGTCCAAGGCACCGATATAGATTCTGTTGCGGTCAACCCTATTGCGTTCCGACAGCAGCTCATCGATGCCATAGGGCATCACGTGAATGAGGGAATCGAAATAGAGCACGTCCGGATGGGCGCTTGATAGCATGGATGCCGCAAGATGGGCGGCGGAGGGCATAATGTCGGTGCCGAGCAGCGTGTTCTCCATCAGGTGCTTATGAAATTCGCTGTCGTCAAACCCTTGTCGGCGCAGCCTTCGATAAATGATGGATTGCACGGCCGACAGGAGAGTGCCGGTACCGCAGGCGAAGTCTGCGATTTTAAGGGATTTGACAGCGTCCTCGTCGCTCCAGTCAATGTCGAGCTTGGATATGGCAACCTCAGCGAGCAGATGAGCCGATTCAGGCAGCGTGAAGAAGGTCGCAAGATACTTGCGGTCGGCGATCAGCACCTGAAACATTCTTGCCGCCAAATCGTGAAACGTGGTTGCTCCGACAGTCGTGAGTTCTTCTGCCACTAAGCTTGCACTGTCTAAGAGTGGGTTGGCGTGCCGGGCGGGGAGAGTTTCCAGAATGTTCATGGCAATACTGAAAATAGGCCAATAGTTCACCTTGAGCACCGACCTCCAAGCTCGGAGCACACGACTCTTCAGGAAACCTGTCTGGCCTGTCCCGCTGGAAACTCCTGGAATTCCTACACGCTCCTCAATCGCGTGATGAAAAACGAAGGCGTTGACAATAATGGCGACTGCCATTCGCGTCGTCTGCTCACCGGCACCTTGGTGCAGAACATCCGCGAGCCGTTCAAGCGGAGCGTTGCCGGAGATGAGTCGTGAACTTGCCTGCTGAACCCCTCTTCTTAGAATCTCACTTCCTTCAAGTATTCGCTTCTCGGATAGGGAAACGATTTCTATCGCATCGACGAGGTCGTCAACTGTTCCCGTCACCCACTGGTCAAGGCTTTCAGGCCAACGCTTCATCTGGTCGCCTTTACCTATGTAGTGCACCGCGTAGGTTAGTTGAGTGGCCTCAATCTGTGCAGCGGTGAGACGGTTAGGCCATTTCACGGTAATCCCGGATTCAATCGTCCGTCCGGAGCCCTCAAGCGAAAGACCTATTCTCTGTTCCATCTGCCGGGACAGCACCTTCCCCACGCTTCGTGAGTGAAATTTCGTCTCTATGGCAACCGGCTGGCCACCAGGATTCTCGATAAGTAGGTCGAGCTTAAGTTTTGGCCTCCCCGCAATTGTGTTGCTGGCATCGATATACACGTTCTGCTCGGTCCAGCGTGGATGTCGTTCAATGAGCAGGCTACCAAGTCGACCGTTCAAAACCTCTTCTCGCTGCCTTGGCGCTTGCGATATCCTGTGGGGAAACTGATAGAACTGGTGAGCAAGCGACTTCGCACCGGACTCTTTCTGTGCCGCTTCTACCTTCGCTGCATCAGGAGCTTTACCCTGCGCGTTAATTTCCCGACCTCTTTTCAACTTATGCTCTGTAGCGGGTCCATTCAATAGACAAGTATATATCCCTGGCAGTCTGGATGGAGGTAAATCGTTGGATTAAGAGCTTTCACAGGTTGCAGGAGACTCGGCTGAGGGTGTCAAAATCCCCCCAATCGCTTCAACCAATAGCTGGTGTTCAGCCGCCTTGACTCTCGCTTCGAGCGACCCGGCGGTATCGTTTGGCTGTACCGCAACGCGGTTTTGACGAATGATGGGGCCCTGATCATACACTTCGTCCACGTAATGAACTGTCGAGCCTGTTTCCTTGTCCCCAGCCGCGATCACCGCCTGATGCACATAATGCCCGTAGAACCCTTGGCCGCCGTACTTGGGCAGCAGGGCGGGATGGCAATTGATGATGCGTCG
>CAZNYE010000301.1:0-4114 GCA_964577185.1 uncultured Pseudomonadales bacterium
TGTCCAAGCCTCTGGTCGGGCAAGCCGACCACCGCCGCCTCGCTCACCGCTTCGTGGCGAATCAGCAGGGCAGCGACCTCTTCGCTCGCTATTTTGAAGCCTCCGCGAATAATCACACCATCGGCACGTCCCTCAATCCACACGAAACCGTCGGCATCCATTCGCGCAAGATCGTTGGTGCGCATCCAGCCCATGGGCACATCCGCGGGTCGCCTTGGCGGGTCGGCTTCGAGCAGGCCGACCGCTCCGGCTGGTAGCGGCTCTCCGGTTTCCTGATCCACGATGCGTATGCGGCATCCCTGTACAGCGCGCCCGACACTGCCGCGCTTCGTCTTCAGAAGCTTCAAGTCGCCCATCGGAAAAGCGGTGATGGCACCGAGAAACTCGGTGGCACCATATGTTCTCGCAATCGGGATGCCGTATACGCGCTCAAACTCGTCGGCAGTCGCTTGATCAAGCGGCGCGGAACCCGCCGTGAATACGCGACCGCTCTTGAAGTACTCGGGGGGCACCTGGGCATCGAGCAGCATTCGGATCACCGCCGGCGGGGCGCCAAGTTGCCGCGGCTTGTGTTCGCGAATCAACTCCGCCCACTTCCAAACATCGAAGCGCTCCATGAGTGAGGTCGGCCGCCCGCGCCATACGCTCGCCGCCATGCCCATCACCCCGCCCAGGGTCACGAGCGGCACGGCGGCGATATTGACTCCACGCAGTTCCGGAGGTTTGGGTTGTGCGGGCGGTTCGCCGCGCAGCGTGGCGAAGGCACAGGGAATGCGCTTTGGCGGACCTGTGGTGCCGCTGGTGAGCATGGTCACGGCGGTGTCCGGAGCCGGCTCGTATCTCGGCATCGGCCCCAGCTTGTCGAGTCCGTCCAACAGGCGCACGCCAAGCTGCTTGCCTGCGGACAGCTCAATGCCGACAGTGCCGGCCTCGCGGGCGGCATCTACCAAGCCCTCGCGCAGCCATTCATCATGTTCGGCGACAAGCACGGACAAACGAAGATCCCCTACCTCCTGCGCCATGGATTGATCGGGCTGTATGGGCGTGAGCAGTACCGCGCAGCGCCTTGTCGCGATGATGCCAAGATAGGCCGCCAGGCTCTGCGGGCGCTGGCGCAGCACGATGCCCACACCCTGTCCTTCGCCGATGCCGTACTTCTTGAGCAGCGTATCCAATTCGTGCTTGACACCGGCGAGGTCGCCCCAAGTCCACCAGTCGCCTTCAAACTGCACGGCTGAAAAGCCGGATTCCTGCCGGTAGAGGTCATTGATGCGTTCATGGATTTCCATGCGGGCTCCTTCTTTGAGGCGCAATTTTCGTCGTGCTTGGGTACACTTCAAGGCGGTCTCGGAGGCTTTGATACCCTTAAGATGCCGAGATTGACGCAAATTGTGACACAGGAACCCCAGTCGATGGACCCAATAGAATCTTCCCAACCTTTGAGTCCGCTCGCGCGACATGCGGCATCGAACCCCGGCAAGATAGCGCTTGTAGACGCGCGCTCAGGACAGCAGTGGAGCTTCGCGCAACTGAACGAGGCGTCAATCCGATGTGCCCGCCTGTTCGCCCACCAGGGACTTGGGTTCGGCGACCATATTGCCGTCATGACCGAGAACCTGACTGAGAATCTGATCGTGACATCGGCGGCCAAGCGCAGCGGCCTATACCTCACGCCAATCAACTGGCACTTGAGTGCCGAGGAAGCCGAATACGTCATACGCGACTGCATGGCGAAGTGGTTGCTGGTGTCGCCGGGCATTGGCGAAGTTGCGCGCATTCTCGCGGACTCGCTGCCACCCGAGGTCAATCTGTGGACAACCGGCGAAGCGAACGGGCGCTTCGCGGCGTGGCATGACGGCATTGCGGAGTTCTCTTCGGCACCGCCTGATGAAGAGCTTGAGGGTGCCTACATGTTCTATTCGTCCGGCACCACCGGCAAACCCAAAGGCATTTTCAGGCCGATCGAGCGCCAATTGGCGGGCAGTCAGCCGGATTATCTCGCCCAGCTGCTCGAAGCCATGTGGGGATGGTCGAGCGCCACGGTGTATCTCTGCCCGGCGCCCCTGTATCACGCCGCGCCGCTGGCGTGGAGCATGATGACGATTGAGATGGGTGGCAGGGTCGTGCTCATGGACAGGTTTGATGCGCTCGAAGCCCTGTCGCTGGTCGAACGGTATCGGATTAATCGAGTGCAGGTGGTGCCGACCATGTTTGTGCGCATGCTGAAGCTCGATCAGGAGGCACGGGAAGCATACGACCTTTCAAGTCTCGAATGCGTCGTGCACGCCGCCGCTCCCTGCCCAGTGGAGGTCAAGCAACAGATGCTCGAATGGTGGGGGCCGATCATCCACGAATACTATGCGGGATCCGAAGGCGGTGGCATGGTCGCGGTGGGACCCGAAGACTGGCTCGAGCACCCCGGCACTGTCGGCAGGCCGCTCATAGGCAGCCTGCACATCCTTGATGACGAAGGTCATGAAGTGCCCCTCGGAAGTGTTGGCACCGTCTACTTCGATGGCGGTGCCGACTTCGCCTATCACGGCGACGAGAAGAAGACAGAGGAGGCCTATAACGCCCAGGGTTGGCACACCCTTGGTGATATGGGCTATGTGGATGAGGAGGGGTATCTCTATCTGACCGATCGAAAGTCGCACATGATTATTTCCGGCGGCGTGAACATCTATCCGCAGGAGGCCGAGAATGTCCTCACCATGCACCCCAAGGTGGTGGATGTGGCGGTCATCGGCGTGCCGCACCGCGAATACGGCGAAGAAGTCAAGGCTGTGGTGCAGCTTGCGGAGGGGATCGAGGGCGACGAGGCGCTTGCCGCCGCGCTCATTGATTATTGCCAGCAGCGTCTGACCAAATACAAGTGCCCGCGATCAGTTGATTTTGTCGAGGCACTGCCGCGCCTTGCCTCCGGCAAGCTGCTCAAGCGTCAACTGCGGGAGCGGTACTGGAGCGAGCAGTCAGATGCGCCGCAGAGGCGCATCTGAATCGTCTCAATCCATTGGGGGGAGGCCCGTCCCGGGAAACCTGACTCAGGACTGCGCCAGGTTGTCCATGCCGGATGCGAGGCGAACCGCTTCGGACATGGCCGCCCAGTCCCGGCCGCCGAGGCCGTTGGCAATGCCGAGGCGCATCTTGTCCTTGGCCGCGAGCATGGTGCCCGGATGCACGCCAGCATCGTCAAACGCCTTCTCGAAGATGAGCGCGTCCTTGAATCCCGCCGTCATGTCGAACCCCGACTCTTCGAAGTCGCGGTTCTTGATCTTGCTCGCATACTCCTTCATGGGACCGGCACCGAACATCATGTGCAGCATCATTTCGACGAACATGGTATTGAGGCCGGATTTCTCGGCGAAGGCAAACATCTCGCTCATCATCCCGAGCTGCACCATGCCCATGTAGTTGGTGATGACCTTCATGACGTTGGCAACGCCCGCGTTGTCGCCAAGCGGGATTAAGCGCTCGCTGTAGCTGTTAATGGCGGGCGAGGCCTTTTCGACGGCCTCCGGCACACCCGCCACAAAAGAGATCAACTCGCCTGCTTCGGCGGCATCCGGCCGCCCGCCAACCGGTGCGCCAACATAGTGGCTGCCAGCCTCGGAATGCAACTCTTCAAAGCCCGCCGCCGCGCTCGGTGAGATGGTGGTGACACACACATGCACGCCACCAGGTGCGAGTCCCGCGAGTATGCCGTCATCGCCCTGCATGTTGGCGAGCACCGACGTGTCGTCCATCAGGCTGGTGAACACGACTTCCGACTGTTCAGCGACTTCCCTTGGCGAACTCGCCGCCGTTGCCCCGCCGTCGGTGAAGCGCTTGGTCTTTGAGGCTGTGCGGTTGTACACGGTCAAGGGAAAGCCGGCCTTCTGTACGCCCGAGCACATGCCCGCGCCCATCTTGCCGAGGCCAATGAATCCGACGCGAAGCTCTTGTTGATCTGACATGTTTCCTCCTATTGATTAAGGAATGTTGGTGAAGTGTGAGAGTGATGGATTCTGCGCAATCCCCAAAGATTGGTCAATTGGTTTGGTCAATTGGTGCCCGCCTTGCGGTCGCCGGGCACCTCGTCGAGCACGTCGGCGGTGCGCTCTTCGTCATCGTGTAT
>CAZNYE010000302.1:0-5723 GCA_964577185.1 uncultured Pseudomonadales bacterium
GCGATCCGAGTGCTGCCGATAATTTTGGTATTCGCAGTGCTGGTGGCTGTGCTCTGGCATTGGCGTGTGCTCATTTGGATTGTGCGTGGCATCGCACTTGCGTTGGAAAAGTCTCTGGGGGTTAGTGGTGCAGTGGGCCTCGCCTGTGGTTCCAGTGTGTTTCTTGGCACGCTCGAAGCGCCGCTGATGATTAAGAACTACCTGAGTAAGCTCAGCACTGGTGAGCTTTTCACTGTCATGACCACCGTAATGTCAACGGTGGCTGGTGCCGTGCTCCTGCTCTATGTTGCGTTGCTTGGAGATGCGGTTCACGACCCCTTGGCGCACATCATCATCGCCTCGCTGGTGAACGTGGTCGGCGCCATCATGCTGAGTCGAATCTTGATGCCGCCAGAATTCTTGACCTCGGCAGAATCTGCTGCGGATCCTGGCTATCAGAGCACCATGGATGCGATCGCACGACCCCCCCCCCCCCCCCCCCCCCCCCTCGTGTCCGCGGGAGCCATGCCCTTGGTTGTGATCGCCCTTGTCGCGCTGCTCAACTACATTCTGGCTTCGGTCACTGGGTTTCTTGACGAGCCTATTAGTCTGCAATGGCTGCTCGGTTGGTTGTTCGCGCCGATCGCCTGGTTGCTTGGCGTACCTTGGGAGGAGGCTCGTGCGGCAGGCTCTTTATTTGCTATCAAGCTGATCCTCAATGAAGTTGTGGCCTATGTCGAATTGGCTGGTTTCCAAGCCTCTGTGCTATCGGAACGGACGGAGCTGATGATGGTGTACGGATTGTGTGGGTTCGCAAACCTCTCAAGTCTTGGAATTCTCATAGGAGGTTACAGCGTGCTCATTCCCGAGCGACGTGAAGAGGTGCTGCGCCTCGCACCTTTGGCCGTCGGAACAGCCACGCTCGTGAACTGCCTCACGGCGGCGCTGGTTGGGTTGGTGCTGTTGGCCTAGTCACGTATATTTGCGCGACAGTGCGCTAACTACTGGCCAGTGAAACGTTGTACACACCGGCGAGTCGGGCTGAATCCATGACATGCACTAGGGTTTCCGCCGTCGATTCAGTATGCGGCTGAATAATGACCGGCGCTTCCGGGTTTTCGGCATGCAGGCGCTCGATATTTGCCCGTACCGATTGCCAATCCACATCACGCAATCCAATGACAATTCGATCCCTACTGGTAATCTTGATGACGATGCTCTTCTTCTCTGGATCTATGGTCCTGGGTTTGTCGTCTTCCGGCTGATTGACATCGAGGCCTATTTCCTTGACAAACGTGGCGGTGACGATGAAGAAGATCAGTATGATGAACACAACATCCAACATCGGAGCCAGATTAATTTGTTCCTCTTCGTCTTCAATGGCCCTACGGCCCAAATGCTGCTTCAAGCGAAATCTCCCATGAGGTTTTCTGTGACAACGGCGCTATGTTACTCCCACTTGCAAATGGGTGACAACATAGGGGTCCCAGAATCCCTGTTAAGGACTCCAAGTTGGGTTTTTCCGCCGTTGACACTCATGTTAAGTTTAGGAGTCGGCACGTTATAGTGCGGGGCGCACTTCCGGGCATCGTTTTCAGCCGGATTCAACCTGTTTCCCAGCTCCGGAGGGAGCGCTGCCCGGCCGGAACACCAGCGTCAGCCGAATCGGATTGGGATCGCCCCGTAGGGTGTCACTCAAGCCGCACCGCGCACCGGTACAGCCAGTCGAGATGGAAGTTGTATCAGGGAATCAGGGACTGCTTCCGTGCGCCCGCAACAAGGGCGTTGTCCTATAGTGTCAAGGGGGCGAATAGTTACGATGGGACTCATGGGGGCCTTATGGCTTGTTCCGCAGCCAGTTTCTCGCTACAAGGTATTGTTGTTCGAGCAGTGCCTCTCTAGTTTCATGCTGCGGCTGCCATTGGTAGGCCCAGTCCACCTGTGGAGGCAAGGAGACAAGCACGGACTCCGTTCTGCGGCCGGATTCCAGCCCATACTTGGTGCCGCGGTCTATCGCGAGATTGAACTCCGCGTATCTCCCTCTTCGTAGGCGCTGGAATCGCTTCTGCGACGCGTTCCAGGGTATGAGGCGACGCAACTCGACAATGGGCATATAGGCGCGCAGAAACTGTTCGCCGAGAGATTGAATGAACTGAAAGCAGGTCGCAAAGCCGCCTAGGGTCCAATCATCGAAGAACAATCCACCTATGCCGCGCTGATGTTTTCGATGCGGCAGGGTGAAGTAGTCATCACAGGCTTCCTTGAGGGATTGGTAGCCTTTCGGATATACAGCCTCAACCGCATGCTTCGCGTGCCGGTGCCAGGAGATAGCATCCGCGGCAGAGGGGTAGACGGGTGTGAGATCAAATCCGCCCCCAAAATGCCATATGGGGGTTTCCGCCTGAACCAGAAAGAAACGTAGGTTCATGTGCGCGGTGGGCACGAACGGGTTCTCAGGATGTGTGATGAGCGACAGGGAGACAGCTTCAAAGGGAGCGCCCGCAATCTCTGGTCTGTGTGCACTTACTGAGGCGGGAAGTCTCTCGCCTTTGACCCGGGTGTACATGACAGCGGCCTTTTCGAAGGTTTCTCCACCTTCGAGCACTTTTGGTCGGGTGGCTCCGCCTGAAGATTCGACCAACTGGCCACGGAAACACACTTCGGGTTCGAGCGACTCAAATTCAGATAGTATTTTCTCTTGAAGACCATAGAGGTAACGGTCGACAGCTAAGAGATCAGGAACAGGCTTATCGGCCGTGGTCATCATGAGACGGTTTATTGAGATTCATGCCGTTTCCAAGAGGTTATCATTGAAGATGACAATTCGCAGGAATGTGGGTGTCATTTCTGGTGTCTGGCGCCAAGAGCGAGTTTGCTACACCGGGGACATGCGCGAGGAAACAGTGAGTAAGGCGGACGAAGAAGGAGAACTACAAGAGGGCGAGGTTCAAATCGCTCCAGAGAAGCCAAAGGTCAATGAACCACCACGCTACAAGGTGATTCTATTGAACGACGACTACACGCCGATGGAGTTTGTGGTTCACGTCTTGGAGATCTTCTTCGGATTCGGTCGTGAGAAGGCGACACAGCTCATGCTCGCTGTGCACACGCAAGGCAGTGCCGTCGTTGGCATATTCACGCGGGATGTCGCTGAGACCAAGTCTGAACAGGTGAACAACTACGCGCAGTCGCATGATCATCCGCTCTTGTCACGAGTTGAAGCTTCGGATTGATTCAGCCGATAAGCGCAGGTAACAGCCCGCCAAAACTTGTAAGATAACTATGAATCGCTCACAGGCCAACTGCCCGCCCCCTTGACAGGTTGAACATGTTAAGCAATTCACTGCAACAAGTACTCAACGAGATGTTTCAGGATGCACGGGCGCGTCGTCATGAATACGTCACGGTGGACCATCTGTTGCTGGCCCTGCTTGATGAGGAAGGAGCGCTTGAAGTACTTCGCGCTGTCGGTGCTGACCTTGATGTACTACGCGGCGACTTGATTGAGCACATTGAAAACAACACGCCGAAGCTCCCGGAGGGTGATGACTCCCGTGAAACCCAGGCGACACTCGCCTTTCAGAGGGTCGTCCAGCGGGCTGTATTCAACACCCAAACCTCTGGTCGCAAGGAAGTCACGGGTGCGAATCTATTGATCGCGGTCTTCAGTGAGCAGCAAAGCCAAGCCGTGTTCTTCTTGAAGAAGCAGGGTATAGGTCGAATTGAGTGTGTCAACTTTGTGTCGCACGGTATTACCAAGGTGGGTGGTGAGAATGCTGGTGGCGATGAGGCCTCGACCGCCGGTGCCGCGGGTACGCAAACCGAGGGTGACTCCGGTGAGAGCCAGTCCGCACTCGAGCGCTTTGCCACCAATCTCAATGACCTGGCACGAAATGGAAAAATTGATCCCTTGATTGGTCGCGAGCACGAGCTCGAACGTGTCATACAGGTCCTCAGTCGGCGGCGTAAGAACAATCCCCTGCTCGTCGGTGAATCTGGCGTTGGCAAGACGGCCATTGCCGAAGGCCTCGCCAAGCGCATAGTCGATGCCCAGGTGCCCGAAGTTGTGGCGCAAAGCACCGTCTACGCGCTGGACCTAGGCTCCTTAATCGCTGGTACCCGCTACCGCGGTGACTTTGAAAAGCGCTTCAAAGCTGTAATAAATGAACTCTCTGGAGAAGAATCCGTGATCCTCTTCATCGACGAGATTCACACCGTCATTGGAGCGGGGTCGGCATCAGGGACGGTGATGGATGCGTCGAATCTATTGAAGCCGACACTTGCCGCTGGGGACATTAAATGCATGGGATCAACCACTTATCAGGAGTATCGAGGAATATTCGATAAAGACCGTGCGCTTTCACGACGGTTTCAGAAAATTGATGTCGAGGAGCCCGACATCGAAAGCACCTATCGCATTCTCAAGGGACTCAAGTCTCGATACGAGGATCACTATGATCTTCGTTTCACGGATCGCGCCCTCAGGAGTGCTTCGGAGCTTTCCGCCCGCTACATCACAGATCGCTTTCTACCGGACAAGGCCATTGATGTCATCGACGAAGCTGGCGCCGCGCAGCAGCTCTTGCCGCTTGGGCGGCGCAAGAAGACCATAGGCGCAACGGAAGTGGAATCGGTGGTCGCGAAGATCGCCCGCATTCCATCTCGGCAGGTCTCAACTTCTGACCGTGAGGCGCTGCGTGACTTGGATAGCCAGTTGAAGTTGGTGGTGTTCGGTCAAGATGAGGCCATCAATACCCTTGCGTCGGCCATCAAACTTTCCCGGGCAGGTCTCAAGGTCGATCAGACGCCCATTGGCAGTTTCCTGTTTGCCGGGCCGACGGGTGTGGGCAAAACGGAAGTCTGCCGCCAACTTGCGCTGATTATGGGTGTCGAGTTGTTGCGCTTTGATATGTCCGAATACATGGAACGTCATACCGCTTCCCGCCTGATTGGCGCTCCGCCCGGTTATGTTGGCTATGATCAAGGAGGGCAGCTCACTGATGCGGTGACCAAGCACCCGCATTCGGTAGTGTTGCTCGACGAAATAGAAAAGGCCCATCCGGAGGTATTCAATCTTCTCCTGCAGGTGATGGATCACGGAACGCTCACCGACAATAACGGTCGCAAGGCTGACTTTCGCAATGTGGTGCTGGTCATGACCACGAATGCCGGTGCGCAGGCCATGAGCCGCACTTCGATCGGTTTTATCGAGCAGGACAATTCCAGCGATGGCAATGAGACACTGAAGCGACTCTTTAGCCCCGAATTCCGCAATCGACTCGATGTCATCATTCAGTTCAACAAGCTTCCGCCGGATGTCGTGCGCACGGTGGTCGACAAATTCCTTACCGAATTGCAGGCACAGCTCGATACCAAGAAAGTACAGCTAGATGTTGACGATGAGGCAATTGATTGGCTTGTGCGCGAGGGCTATGACGACAAGATGGGTGCGCGGCCGATTCATAGGCTCATTCAGGAAAAGATCAAGAGAGAACTCGCCGAGGACATCCTGTTCGGGGAACTCGCAGGGAAGGGTGGCACAGCAAAAGTGCGCGTAGTGGACGGCGAGTTGCTTGTCAGCTGTGAGGGCGCTGGCGCCGCTCAAAAGGGAGACTCTAGGCCGAAGGCCCATGAGACCGAGAACAAGGAAGAGTTAGGGGTGGCAGTCGAGTGATCGTTAAGGCTTGTTAACGCTCATCAGCGCTCGCGATAGGTGATACGACCCTTGGTCAAATCGTAGGGTG
>CAZNYE010000303.1:0-1969 GCA_964577185.1 uncultured Pseudomonadales bacterium
TGGGCTGGCGCCTGCGGCCCGCCGGGCAGCTGGACTCCGGTGCGCGACTGAGCATTGGCATCAAGGCGGCGCGCAGGGAGGGACTGAACACCAGGCCCGAGCACCTGGCCGGCTTCGAGTTCAACGCCAACTGGTAGCCGCGCCCACAATCTGGCGAAGGGGTTCTGGTTGAAGGAGCCGCCCAGGCGGCACACGGAGGTGCCGCGGGGCCGGATCGACGATGATGGCTTGGGCCGGCTCATATGTCTTTAACCAGCACAGGGACTTGATTCACGCACCCCTTTACCGCTATGCTGACATTCCATCTTGGCGCGACCGGCGGGTGGCATCGAAAAGACAAGATGGATTCCACAAATTCGGCAGAAATTGGTTCTGCGCCTTCAAACAACACTCGTTTCATATTCGTAACGGGCGGTGTTGTATCGTCTCTCGGAAAAGGTGTGGTCACCGCTTCGCTTGCCTCGATTCTCGAGGCGCGGGGGCTGTCAATAAACGTATTGAAGATGGATCCATATATCAATGTGGATCCAGGCACCATGAGTCCCTTCCAGCACGGCGAGGTCTTCGTCACGGCTGACGGTGCGGAAACAGACTTGGATCTCGGGCACTACGAACGTTTCATGCGTGTGCGCATGTCCAGGCAGAACAATCTGACCGCCGGAGGCATCTATGAGACCGTGCTCAAGAGGGAGCGACGCGGCGATTATCTTGGCGCAACCGTGCAAGTGATCCCGCACATCACTGACGAGATCAAGAGCCGCATCCACGCGGTCGGGAATGGTCACGATGTTGTCATTGTCGAAATCGGCGGCACCGTGGGCGACATAGAATCGCTTCCTTTCCTAGAGGCGGCGCGGCAGATTCGTCTTGATGTTGGTGCCGAGCGTTGCCTGTTCATACATCTAACACTGGTTCCTTATATCGCCACCGCGAAGGAAACCAAGACTAAGCCCACGCAGCATTCGGTGAAGGAACTGCGCTCAATTGGTCTCATGCCGGATGTGCTGGTCTGCCGATCGGAGGCGCCCTTGAATGAGAATTCGCGCGAGAAGATTGCACTCTTCTGCAATGTCGAGAAACCCGCGGTGATTTCGCTTCCCGACATGGATTCCATCTACAAGGTTCCGCTCAAGCTCGGCAAGGAGGGTCTCGATAATCTGGTTGTGAGGAAGTTGCGCCTCAATGGAGGGCCCGCTGATCTGACTGACTGGCAGGGTGTTGTTGAGGCCGAGAAGGCATCGGAATGCAGGGTGAACATCGCCATGGTCGGCAAATACCTCGATTTACCAGATGCTTACAAATCGCTCATTGAAGCCTTGCAGCACGCCGGAATTCAAACGAGGTCGAAAGTGAACATCATGTCTGTCGACAGTGAAACGATCGAGCGGGAAGGATGTGGCGCGCTCGGCAATGCCGATGCAATCTTAGTTCCGGGAGGCTTCGGTGATCGGGGATTCGAGGGCAAGGTTTTGGCGGCAGGCTATGCGCGCGAGCGCGGTGTCCCCTATCTTGGCATCTGCTATGGGCTGCATGCGGCCATCATAGAATTCGCCCGCAATGTGGCGGGTATCTCGCACGCGCATTCACAGGAGTTGGTGCCGGATACGCCAGACCCCGTGATTGGACTGGTCGAGACTTGGCATGATGGCGAAGTTGAAGAAGTCCGAGATGGGAGTGAAGACATGGGTGGCAGCATGCGGCTCGGTGAGCAGCCCTGCGAGCTTGCCCAGGGTTCGCTCATTCAAAAGACCTACGGGAGAAACGTGCTCCGCGAGAGATATCGACACAGATACATGGTGAACGAATCCTACGTTGAGCGACTCGTCAAACTTGGTATGCGAGTCGGCGGACGCTCTCAAACAGATGGTCTGGTGGAGGTCATCGAATTTAACGATCACAATTGGTTTGTGGCCTGCCAATTTCATCCCGAGTTCACTTCCTCTCCGCGCGATGGTCATCCGCTCTTCAC
>CAZNYE010000304.1:0-3020 GCA_964577185.1 uncultured Pseudomonadales bacterium
GTTCTGGCCCTTTGAGCAGGCTTACCAGCGTCGGCAGGCTGAAAGTAGCGCGCGCGAATTCCAATTGAACGGGCTCTGAGGTAAGCCATAGGGCAAGGCGCACCGCCTGCGGCTTGGAGTGACTGTCAGTCGAAACCGACCAGCCATGGAATGAAAGCAGAGGCGCCATTCGCAGCCCGGTCTCGCTGACAATCGGTAGCAGGGCCTGTCCTATATTCAATCCAGCATCCAGATAGGTGCCCCAATTCCACGGACCATCCACGACCATGGCTGCCTTTCCCTGGGTGAAGGCGGTCTTCATGCTCTCAGGATGCATCCCCGGCCGCACGACTTTGTATTCTTGTTCAAGGGAGAGAAAGAACTCCAAGGCTCGGGCGGAACCCTGGGAGTTCAAGCTTGGGAGATTGTTCGCGTCGAACAACCGGCCTCCGAATCCGGTCTGAAAGGGTGTCCACCAATAGGACCATTTGATTGGAACAGCGAGCGCGTAGTTGTTGTCTCCGGTCAGTATCTCTGCGGCGCGCAGCATATCCTCGGTGCTCCAGTTGGCATCAGGGTAGGCGATACCCCGTCGATCGAACATATCTCGGTTGTATATGAGGGACAGGCAACTCTGAATGGCGGGAATCGCCAATAGTGCGGATTGATAACGCATCGCCCGCATGGCTCTCGGGTCAAATAGCAGTCGCTCCCGAGGCGTGAGGTGTGGACGCAAGTCCTCCAAAAGCGGCAGGCCGCCCACGCGCACATGTCCGATTTCGCCCAGGTGCTCGTGCGAGAGCCGAATGAGGTCGGGCGCTTCTCCGCCCTGCGCGGCGGTGATGAACTGGGTGACCAGCTCCAAGTAGCGCACGTAGCTGACCTCAACCGGGATGTTCGGATGCGCATCACGAAATCCGTCCATCGCCCTGAAAAACACGCTCTCTTCACGGCCGTTGGTTGCATAGGAGTGCCAGACAGTCAAGGTGCCTGGTTGTTCGTTGCGATCATCCGTCGGAGGGCCACATCCCAAGAGCAACGCAGAAAGCGAGATCATCGTGCTCAGGCAGGCGCGTGCGGGCATCTTGGTTTGAGGCGAAGGAATCGCTGGGTTTCCGTCAATTGCGGTTAACGCATAGTATCCTAGCTAATCCGTTTGACTTAGAAACAGGATATGAGCGCAAGTTTTCGTCCCCGTCTTCGCCTCTTGTGCCTCCTCTGCCTTCTGGCTGTTTCGCCCCTCATGCGCGCGGAGCCCTTGCCAAATGTGGTACTGCTCATTGGCGACGACCACGGCTACCCGTATTTTGGCTTCATGGGTCACGACATAGTGGTAACGCCTGCCATGGATCTATTGGGCGAAGGCGGCTACACCTTCACTCATGGGCACGCAACCGCACCCTATTGCCGTCCGTCATTGCTCACCCTCGCCACCGGTCTTCATCCAGTAAGTTATGTGCAGCGGCAGGACGAGATCCTTGAGGAAAGGCGGGCTCGAGATCCCGGCTATGCATCATTTGATGAGTCTGAACGTAGGCTTTGGCTTCGCATTGAGCAAGCGGCTGCGATGCGGGAATTCGATACCCTGCCGAAGCTCTTGCGCCGGAAAGGCTATGTGAGTTGGCAAGGAGGCAAATGGTGGGAGCACAAGTATCAGAACGGCCACTTCACCGAAGGCATGACCAAGGGCTGGGATCTGGACACGTTCGGGGGCGATGGCTTCTTCAATCAAATGATGGGCGCGGATGGGACCGAGCTCGGCCGCACGACCATGGAACCCTTGTTTGATTTCATCGACCGCCATCAGGATGCCCCCATGTTCATCTGGTACGGTCCCCAGCTACCACACACACCCTTCGATGCACCTTATAGGATCAGCAAGTACTACGAACACAAGGAAATTTCAGATTCCGCGAAGCTCTACTACAGCAACGTCACCTGGTGGGACGAGGGTGTGGGTCGATTGCTGGACCACATGCAAGCGCTGGGCCTGCTGGAAAACACCCTGTTCGTCTATGCGAGCGACAATGGCTGGGAGCAGGATCCAGATGTCAACTACATGACCGAGGAGAACCTTGCGCTCTTCGGGCCTCTCTACGGCAATGGTGGCGAAAAAGGCAAGGGCGGCCTCTACGACATGTCAACCCGAACCCCGGTCATCTTTTACTGGAAAGGGCGCATCACTGGAACGATGAACGACACCACGCTCGTTTCCACCATGGATATAGTCCCCACGATTCTTGATATCGCTGGCCTGGACGTGCCGGAGAGCCTGCCCGGCGTGTCCCTCAAGCCCGTGTTTGAAGGTGAAGCGCTTGAGACGAGGACAGAGCTCATCGGCTATACCAATAATCGAAGAATGCCAGATTCACCTATGGGCGGATTGGCGGACGGCTACTATGTTCGCACTGAACGATGGCATTTCCTCTGGTACAGGGACACGGAAGAGTTCGCCCTATTCGATATCCGCCGCGACCCGAGGTCGAACCATGACTTGGCAGCGGACTTTCCGAAACTGGTCGCTCGATTCAAGCAGAAGATTGAAGCCTGGCGCGAGGAGATGGGGATTGAAGGAGAAATGTCGCTGCATTAGGGGATGCTATGAAGTAACTACTCGCCCCCCTTGACACTATAGGACGATGCAGACATGTCGCACCTGATCGTGTGCGCACCCATTCCATGCGTCCACAACAGTTACGTCGTCTTATGGTGTCAAGGGGGGCGAGTAGCTACGCTATGAATACGTATTCAGCTTCACGGCGGGTGTTTGCTTTCTGTAACTATTGCTTACACTGCGCGTTGAAGGCTCATTACACCGCCACCTCAATCACATTAAGGGCCGAATGTCGCCATGGGCTCCGCCCGCCCACTCCTTTGAGCATCACATGTCGAAGTCAGCAGAAATTGGAGACAGGGACCCATTTGCTACGCAGCGGAGGAATTCGGGCTACGTCCTAGGGGTGTTCCGCGGCGAGGAGATTCCCATGATCCTTCGTCACCAGGATGTGCGCGAAGCCGCACGGAATTGGAGCACCTACTCC
>CAZNYE010000305.1:0-3489 GCA_964577185.1 uncultured Pseudomonadales bacterium
TGCCAAGGCGCAGTCCCAACAAGAGCTCCTTTTCTTTATTGGTCAGCGATAAATCTTCCGCTACTCGCATTACGATTTCGCCAAAATCAAACGACAAGCGTCCAGTGCTAGACAAGTAACAGATGCCGAAATTGCGAAACGCGACGAAACCAAGATCGGCCACAATGAGGCAACGCGAAATCGTCTCGTGCTCTGGAAACCTCTCCATCGGAAGCGCAAGGGCGACGCTTGCCGAAGCATCATTCTTGTAGGAACCTTTTGGCTGGGAATGTCGAAGCCGACTTTCCAGCCATCCCCCTTTATCGAACAGGAGCTTCCCCTCAAGCTTCAGGTGTTGCACAAACAGACTGCCCTGATCGCACATTTTCTCAAATCTCGCGGGTGAGTAGACTGCTACGGACCAGCCCTGTTCAGCCCAGCGTGTCTTCAATTCGGAGGAGCGACACGGCTCGCTGGCAACGATCAACACATCTTTATCGCTCAGGCGGTCCGCCGTACCTCTCGCGGTGGCGCCAAACTCGCAAATACTCTCAATGTTCGCGCAATTCACGGTGCAACTCGTCGCACGAGCATCGATGCCAGCATGGCGAACAAGAAGAACCCAACTATACTCTGAAAACTGGCCACCAGTTGACCCAGAGCTTCGGTTGGATAAACGTCACCGTAACCTAGAGTGGTTAACGAGATTATTGTGTAATACAAGGCTTTGACACATCCGTCCGCACCTAGCCCAAGAGCCAACCCAAATGCACTCTGACACCAAAAGTTGGCACTCCAGAACCCAAGCACAATCGCTATTGCTGTGGAGATTAAGTATCGAAACCTTACCCCATTGCCTAGGCACCACTCCCAAATCCAACGGAGCAAGTAGTTTACGGCCTTGAGCACCCAAGCAGACTTTGTCCCCTCCCACTTCCTATCTTTTGCCCAGCACGATGATATTTCGTACTTGATCCGGTACCTCTTCCAACGGGAGAAAAGAAACTGGGCATCCCTTTGAAACTCTATCTGATCTTCATCACGACTATTCTTCAAAAGCTTTTGGTAGAGGCGCACACCTATGTTCTGATGGAGTCTCTTATCCAGACATTTCGTAAAACTCTTCGGATCAATGTAAGTATCTTTGATTGATATCATATGGGTGTTCGTTGACGAAAATCTGCATCTCTGAAAACTGCACAAATCAAGTTTAGTACCCACAAACAAACAGTTCTTGAAGGAACAATCGTAAAAGCGGACTCCACGAATTTTCGTCCTAGAGAAGCTGACTCTCGAAAAAGTCACGTCCTTGATGGTTCGCACCCTGTCAGACCAAGCAAGAGTCGAAGGCTTGTAGATCAGATTCTTGAGCACCTTGTCTTGGTCTTTTGGCAGACGCGACAAACGTTCATAGAACTCATGCTGAGATTCTATTTCGACACCTTCGATTTTCCAAAATTCTTGATCACTCACGGAAATTCCGGTTGTCCTATGCTCACGTCGGTGCATTTTACAGCTATGGCGACGAGGACTCGGTCGCCAATCGGAATCAAGGGCTGGTTCTGGTTCTCTACACGACTCTCATAACAAGCTGGTAATCAATGTCCTCCATCTCCAGATTACATGAGTCGAGGCGAAGATCAATTTGAGATGGCTTTACGCTGTCACCAATTCACCATTTGCAGTGACCTTGACTGCTTCGGGATAGGAGAGGCCTTGATCCGACCATAGTCTGTGTTCACTTTGGCGCACAAGTCCAGTTGATACAACCATATCAGCCTGCCAAGTAACGGAGCAGCCTGAGATGGTCGGTCTATTTTTCAATTTCGATGATGCGGTCTTGTCATGTTCCTCGGAAGTGTTGGTCTATGGTGTCACCAGTGCATGCGGGTCCTAGCCGCTTTCAGCTTCTCCCCTGCGCCCACTCTCGTACGTGACTGAGGTCAACCTCTTGAACCGCCTGATACTTACCCGGCAGATCGCCTGGCCAGGCATCCTGATCTCCCTTCACATAACGATCAAAAAATGCAAGGCAGTAGTCATTCATGATCTTCTGCAGGGTGTCACCGTCGATTCCTGTTGGACGCAAGGAGCGCGGCAGAAGCGAGCGGTCGGTGAAGTCTATATGGTCGGCACCCTCGACCATCAGCCGCACGACAGGTTATCGCGTCCTGCCCGCAGCCGCGCACCAGGATCAGGGGCTACAAACTGTGTCATGTAATCGAGGCCAAACGCTGTCTCCAAGAAGGCACTCTGGAGTTGAGCGTCGAAACTGATCAGCTCGCCATCATCAAACACAACGGCCGAGGACACATATGGGTGGGTGACGCTGACCACTATGTATCCATGGCTGGCAAGGTGTTCCATCTGAACCATGTTGGAGCCCAAGAATCCCCGGCCACCGTGCGAGAACACGAGCAGCGGGAAGCGCTCTTCCGCGCTTGATATTTCGGCTTGCTCGTAGGAATGGCTGACGACGCCTCGCGTTGCCAGCCTTTGTTCCTCGCTTGTGGGCAGGATGAAATGCTCGGCAATCAAATCGTTTTCCCGATCCGTATGACGAAGTCTTGGCGACCCAGACATCTCATCCGCTGGATAGTAGATGCGCGCGTGAAGTCTTCGCTTGGCGCCAGGATTGAATATCTCCTCGCGACTCTGGTCAGTGAAGCTGAATTCGCCAACGCCAACCTCGAAGGGGGCCCGTTGGCTCAGGCAGGACCATCTTCTCAGCCTGCACGGATTCCGATTCATGGGGCTCTTCACCCGCGGCCTCGGCCTCCGCGCTCAAAGTTTGTTCAGACGGCGCGCTGCCATGATCACACCCAATCAGCAAGAAGGTGAACAGACAGGCGAGCATGTTACGAATCATCATTTTCCTCCTAAACGAATTCAAAGACGTTCTCGACGCACCTCGGCCTCATCTCTCGCGAAGCCCAAAGGACTCCAGTCTTTCCCGCAACAACCAGATCCGATCATTCCCCCAAAACTGCTCACCCTCGAACACAAACAAGGGAACGCCAAAAACATGATCCTGCTGTCCCTCTTCAATGGCGCGGTCGAGCAATATCAGCCCCTGCTTGGTAGCGAACTCCTCAAAAGCGTGGCTGTCCATGCCAAGCTCCGTGACGAGCGCGGCAACCTGATGCATTTGGTCAACTTCAAATCGATGATCAAAGAATCGGCTGAAGGCTTCGCGGCTGTATTCGACAAACTTGCCCTGCTCCAGGGCGAACAGCCCTCCGAGCAAGGATGGCGCGGAGTCGTAGACTTTACGAGGCCCCTTGATTGGGAACCCACCCCGCTTGTTGGCAAGACGACGCGCATCCTGATAGGAATAGCGCACCTTCCACTCGGAATAGATGCTGCGCTCCCCCTTGCCCTTGATGCGCAGGAGATACGGGATCCATCGAAGACTGATATCAAAGTCCTGTGCCAACTCAAGCGCGGGTTCAAGCGCCAAGTAGGCAAATGGACTCTTGTAATCGAAATAGATTTTCACTACTCGTGAAT
>CAZNYE010000306.1:0-4209 GCA_964577185.1 uncultured Pseudomonadales bacterium
GACCGCATTGGCATATGGATAGATCACATCGAGATCGGGAAGACTGGCGACCACGCCGCCAACCAAGGCAGCCCGGAATCCAGCCTTCTTGCCGAGGACGGCCTCTCCTATGGCGGCACCTAAGGCGAATTGGGTAATGGAGTCCATTGATTGAGAAGTCTCATTGATGAATAGCCGCGTCTGTAACACTGCTCAGACTCGCGCTCGGCGTATCGATCAACTGCAATAGCCTTGAACGAATCTCTTTCGCCGTCGCAGCCAAATTGACAGTCGCGAATCGAATTTGATGATTCTGGATCACAAAAGCCTGTCCACCTAAACCGTTGAGAGCGGTCGTCTTGGCGGTGTTGATATAACTCGGAGAGAGTGGGTTCTGTGTTGTTGTTCATAGCGCCTTGCTGTTTGTGCTTGATAAGATCTAGAGAGAATTGGATGGGCCGGCAGATACGCAAAACACCACGAATTGCGTGGGCGCCCCAAGCTCAGGATCAACGTTGCCAATACCACCCAATTCAGGGATGTATCCAAATTGTTCGCCAACTTTCGTGCACCAAGCGGCAAATTCCGCGCGAGTCCACTCGAATCGATGGTCCGAGTGTCGCATTTCGCCGGCGGCTAAGGCCGGAAACTTGGCGTTGTACTCGGCGTTGGGTGTGGTCACCCTAACCACGCCTGGCCGTGCAAACTCGAAGATTGAGCGCTCGTAGGCCCCGAGTCGGTCCAAGTCGATGTGTTCTATCACCTCTGCTGCGATTGCCATGTCGAATCCCGAGAATCGTGCGTCCCTATAGGTCACGGAGCCGCTCATGAGCCTGATTCGCTGACGCTGGTTGTCGGGCATTTCATCAAGGCGAAGTCGTCGACGCGCTCTGGCAAGCATCGAACTCGAAACGTCCACACCGATAAATTCCTTCTCGGGGTGCGCTTCAAGCCAGTCAGCCCCATGTCGAAGGAGCTTGTCGACTTCATCATCGCCAACCCAATAGTGTTTTTCCCTGTCGAGCACTGGAATCAACACGTACAAATGTCGCAGTAGGTCTCTGAGGCGTTTCACACCTGAGATCGTGACCGTGAAATAGGGGCATGTGCCTTCGCCCTCTTTGAAGCCTTCAAGTGGATGTGGAGTTGCGCACACTTTGTAATCCAACGGTTCAAAGAGTCGCCGAAGCAAAGTCTGTCCCTCCGGGCACGGTAGGCAGTACACGCGCGCTTCGAGCGGGATCTCACTTTGTGCGAGTTTTGGCCTGTCCGCGCAGTTTCCCGCGAGCGCCGAACGAAACACTGAGTTGAGTGCAACGCTCAAGAGAGACGATGCAACATAGGGACGGTCGTTGACGTAATGCTGTGCTAAGAGGTTCTTGCCTCGTCGCAGCAATCCTATGGGGTCGATCTGAAGCTCAAGCGCGGCCGTGCAAAGGCCCTTCGAGGCTTCCGGATAGAAGACATGCGCCTTGCCGAATGACAGGTCGAATTCCTGCAACCTGTCTGGATGCTTGTGCAACAAATAGCCGAGATCGGTTGCCGGCGCATGCGTTGTGGAGATCGTGAGCAGCATGGTCAGAGTCGCGGATCCACTGGTTCGGACTCAAGGGCAAGAACGCCCATTGCGCATTCGTGGACCTGCCGCAATGGGGATTGATTCACAAAGCGATGCAGTCCCTCCAGTCCGAGCATGAACTCGCGCAGCGCGAGATGCCGCTTGGTGGCAAGATTTCTCGACCTTAGACGTTCGAGGTGTTCGGGGCGCGAATACTCTGGTCCGTAGATGATCCGCAGGTATTCAGGGCCGCGGCGCTTGATGGCGGGTTGGACATAGCCATTCTGACCCTTGGAAATGAATTCAAGCGGCTTGATCACCATGCCTTCGCCGCCCTCTTGGGTGAGCCCTTGCCACCACTCGGTTGTCTGCTCGCATGCATTGTGATCGCTCAAGTCAACAAGTTGATGTGAGGTCGCTACAACAATCTTGTTTCCCGTTTCATGCAGTTTCGCCAGCATATTCATATGCCAGAGGTGGTCCTGGTCCGCGTGGACAGCGCCTTCGCTCGCCATCAGGTGAAAGGGTGCAAGGCGCAGGTCGTCTATGGAGCGCACCTCCCAGTTATAGCGACGGTAGGCCTTGATGTAGCGATCAATCAATGGAAGCCGCTGGTTTTGCTCGTCAAGCAACGGCTCCACGGGCAAACCCCGATCCCGCGCCGCCTTGAGCAAGTCAATACTTGAAGAAAGCGATGCCTGGGCCGCAGCTCCAACGGGGGCATATTGGTTGAGAATAAGATCCATGGCTTTCATCGACCAAGGCATGAGTTCGCAATCAAGTGTGAGCCAGGTCGTCTGCAATGCATCCCAGATGCCGGCCTTGGAGACGGCGTCGCGTAGGCGTTCCAAGAATTCTGTTTCCATCGCCGGATCATCAAAGAAACGACGCCCAGTGCGGGTATAGCAGACGCCGATCTCGCCTGTCTCGATGCCGAATCTTGTCCGAGCGGCCTCGGCATCCTGGCTGATCTGTACGACCGCGCGTGAACCCATGTGTTTTTCCTCGCAGATGACCTTGGCGATTCCCTGCTTGCGGTAATACTCAAACGCCTGCGCTGGATGTTCCAACAAGGAAACGTTAGGACTCGTTTCGCAGGGCGACATGGTCGGCGGCCAATCCGTAGTGACTTGATCGAGCGACGTAGCTGACGACTCTGATTGCGAATCACATGCGCGCCGAAGTCGCGGTCCTTTCTGTCAGCGTTGCGCTCACGACACAGGCCTTCGGGCATATCCAGGACGATGGCCATCGGAATCACATGGAATTCGCGCGCCAATCGCAATAGACCTTGCCTTGCATGCTGCTGGACATTGGTTGCATCGACGACCACGAGCTTGCCGAGGGAAAGACGTTGCGCCGCTATGTAATGAAGCAGCTCAAAGGCTTGGGGGGTCACCGTCTTATCGTTTTCATCGTCAGAGACTAGCGCTCGGCAGGCATCTGAGGAGAGTATCTCCGTGGGCCTGAAATGCTTGCGAGCGAATGTCGTCTTGCCGCTGCCGGATACTCCGACGAGGACTACGAGAGACAGTTCAGGAAGTCGTATTTCCAAGTGCGCTTGCCGACTGCGGGGAGGCTAGTGACGATCTTCAAACAGGCTTGCTTGCCGAGTCGTTGGTTGCGGCTCTGGTTCGTGCCGCTCTACGATGACAGGCTTTTCCACTCTGGCTTCCATGTCTTCCTCAATTTCTCGGACACTGTCGATCCAATCGCACAAGTCCGACAACCTGTAGCTGTGATGATCTCTCAGGATGCGGATGAAATTCTGGTTGGTGACCTGTTTTCGATCAAGAACCAAGAGATTGAATAGTGCGTCTCGGTCCAAGAGATCGTATATTGGCAACCACTCCTTGCCGATGCGAAGGCGCATACGCGGATTGAGCATGTATACGCCGCGTGACCGGCGCTCAAAGATACGGCGGTTGTGCTGGTAATCGCGATTCACCTCGTTTCTGGAGAGCACACCACTGACATAGCTCGATGTGATGTCGCGCCCCAACATCAACTTGAATAGGGGCGCAAGCAGGGTGTGCAGTCCTTTGGCGTTGAAGCCCGCGGTGCGCGTGAAGGTGAAGTTGTGTGCCAGTGTCGTATAGTGCGCCGCCATCATCATTTGGCAGAACAGGAATTCCACCTTGTGATTGTCGAGCCTTACCAGCCTTTCGTCGATCATCAGGTCGAGCTTGTCGGGTTTGAGCAGAGAGAGCATCTCGGCGTCGCGATTTGCCGTGCGGGCGCTTAGATATTCCGCCCCCTGCAGGAAAACCTGAAAGGCATTCAAACCAGCATTGTTGACCAATTCTCGCTCAGCGCCCATGTCGATCAGCATGGAAGCGACGCTCAGGTTGCAAAAGCGTGCCGCGAGCATCAGTGGTGTGAAGTTAAATCGGTCGCGGTGGTCAATTCCGTGGCGATCCACCAGCCTGCGCACGCCATCCACGCGCTTGGTGGAGTAGGGCATGTAGTACTTTTGCGTGAGCGTCTTGACGCTCTGGTCAAGACGCTCCGCCGGACGAAAACCGACGGTACGCAGCTCGGAAAGGCGGGCCTTGTCGTTGCCAAGCAGTGCGTACTCGAACAGCCGCAACATTGGTTTCTTTTCTCTTCGCTCTATAGCCTGCTTTGTCAATGCGGCAAGTTCGTCCCTCGCGAGTGGTACTTCCTTGGGC
>CAZNYE010000307.1:0-2085 GCA_964577185.1 uncultured Pseudomonadales bacterium
ACGCCGCGGCGATACCCGCCACCGGATGCCGCCCAGCGGCCGCGAAAATCACCCCCGCCAGCGGAATGAGGACCACATAAGCGGCATCTGCGGCAAGATTTCCGAGCATCCCGACCAGTGCCACGGCTGGCGTGAGCAGCAGCTTCGGAACATTGCGCACGGCAGACCTCATGGCACTACCCAGCAATCCGGCGCGTTCCGCCACGCCAGCGCCAAGCATCACCACCAGCACATAGCCCAAGGGGTGGAAGCCCGTAAAGGTCTTGGGCATTTCCACTAACAGTCTGCGGATGTTGTCCGCGGACAAGAGGCTCTCCGCCTGAATCACCAGCGCGTTGCCAGCGGCATCCACCTGCGTTGGGTGCAAGGCGAATGTGCCGGTACCAGCGGCCACCAAGCTGATCAAAACCATGGCGACGATGCCATAGAGGAAGATTACCACCGGGTCCGGCAAGCGATTTCCACCTCGCTCAATCCAGCCGAGTATGCGTTCGGTTCTATTGAGATCAGGTGTGGGATCGGAATTCATTGGTCTCTCCCCAGTGAAAGGTTGCAGGTAGCCGGGAAATATTCAGGCGCACGCCGAAGGTGCGCACAGTATCACGCCATGAGGACGGAAAAGGACACCCACCCAAGGACGGAAAAGGACACCCACCCACGCGCCTCCTTCTTCAATTGGAACGCGGGTCGGGCATGGAGTCTGCGCCTTAGAACGATTTTGAGGCCATGTGGTGCCAGGTGAAAGAAAGCGTTGGTCGCATTTAGGAATGAACGTGTCACACATTTCGGAGAAAACGACAGCTTTGAGGACAAACAAGTCACGCCAGCCCACCAACATCTTCTGCCGCTCAGACTCCATGCCCGACCCGCACAAGATGCCTCGTTCAGGGGTTTTTGGCGCGAATCACGCACCCGCCACAAACAGCGCCTCTATATCCTCCTCGGTCAACGCCAGTAGACCCTCGCCTGTGCCTGCAAACAAGGCATCAGCCAGTGCCTGTTTGCGCACCTGCATCTGTGCAATGGCCGACTCAACCGTGTTTTCCGCGATGAGTCGGTACACGAACACTGGTTTGTCTTGGCCGATGCGGTGGGTGCGGTCCATCGCCTGTCGCTCCACCGCCGGGTTCCACCAGGGATCGTAGAGAACGACGGTGTCCGCAGCGGTAAGGTTGAGGCCGGTGCCTCCCGCCTTGAGACTGATTAGAAATATCGGCACCTGGCCTGACTGAAACCGCTGAATCTGGTGATCGCGGCGCTTGGTACCGCCATGCAGCATCGCATACTCCCAATCCCTCGCCACAACGTCCGCCTCGATCAGCTTCAACATACTGACAAACTGCGAAAAGACAAGAATCCGGCGCCCTTCGGACACCAATTCCTCCAGCACCGAAAACAATCGCACCCGCTTGGCGCTCTCCTTCACCTTGCGCGCCGCGTCAAGCTTCACGAGTTCTGGGTCGCAACACACCTGTCGAAGCTTGAGAAGCGCATCGAGGATGGTGATGCTCGACGCCGCAAGCCCCTTTTCGGCGATTCTCTTGCGAACCCGTTCGTCCATCGCCGACCTGATACTCTCGTAGAGCGCCGCCTGGCTGCCTTCAAGCGGTACGAGCTCCTCTGTTACCGTTTTCTTCGGAAGTTCCTTCGCCACCTGCTCCTTGGTTCTACGAAGCAAGAAAGGCCTGATGCGCGAGGAAAGCAACCGCTGTTTGCCTAGGTTCCCGTGCTTCTCGATTGGGGTTCGGTACTCAGAAGTGAATTTCTTACGGTTTCCGAGCAGTCCGGGAATGAGCCAATCAAAGAGCGACCAGAGTTCGAGAAGATTGTTCTCCAAGGGCGTTCCGGTGAGCGCTAGGCGCTGCCGTGCCCGAATCTCGCGAATACGCTTGGAAACAGCCGCAGTCGGATTCTTCACCCACTGGGCCTCATCGAGCACGGCAACCTCGTATTCCTGTGCGAATAACACTTCGTGGTCGCGATTCACCAGCGGATAGGTTGTGATCACCATATGGTTCTCCGCGATTTCGGAGAATCTCTTCCACCGGTCAGGCCCGTGCAAAACCAAGAGCTTGAGCTTTGGCG
>CAZNYE010000308.1:0-4939 GCA_964577185.1 uncultured Pseudomonadales bacterium
GCGCGTAGCTCTGCCGAAGCTTCACACCCTTCGCCGCGCACAGCTTCACAAGCCGTTCCCGCGACCGGTCCGGCAGCTTCGAATCCGTCGGGTGCGCCACCGCCTTCTCCTGAACCGTCGTGTCCACCGTCACCCGCCCGAAGTCACGCTCCCGCACCGTCCCGGACCCCACTCCCGCGCCCAGCGTCGCCTCCGGCAGCAGCTCGCACCCGGACTCCCCGATCCGCTTGCGGAACCTCGTCATGCTGCTCGCGTCGATCGGCGGGTCGTGCCGGAAGTACACCTCCCCGCTTCAAGTGCTGCCAGTACGGGTTCTCCACCCATCTGGACACCACCGCCTCGTCCGAGAGGCCGTGCATGTGCTTCAGGTACTGCAGCCCCACCATCAGCCGCACCGGCCTCGCCGGACACCCCCCGGTCTCCGCGTAGTACGCCCCGAACTGGGCCTCGAACAGGCCCCAGTCGACCAGCTCCCCGAGCCCCACCAGTTGGTGGCGCATGTCGATCATGTTTTCCAGCCGGCTTCGGAACATGTCGTGGGTTTCGTTCTCAGGGGGCGTTTTCGGGGGCATTTTTCCGCTCCGATATTGCAGGGAATCGAACCCGGATTGTACCGGAACCGGCAAACCCAGTCCAGGAATAAATACAACTTTTTACAATATGCTCAACGCCTTATTCACTGAAAAAGGGTTTTTCAGGGCCGACTCCTGAAGGTGAGTCGTGAGAGCGTTCTCCAAGTCGCTTTCGTGCAGTTGATGTGACTCGGGTAGGCCGAGGAATTCGAGCGCATAAGGGCCCTTGATGATATCGATGGGTTGTTCGGTCTCCTGATCTCTATTGGCGAGTTTTAGCACGCCGTCCTTGTCGCGACTCCTCAGCAGGCGTTCAAAGAGCAGGGTGTTGATTTGTCGTTCAAGCTGCCGCTTGTTCCAATGATTCCGAACAGCTTCCTGTTCGTAGAACTGCCGCGCCTCCTCGTTCTTGACGCGCATGAGCGCGCGATGGTGCGACCAGCTTAAGTCGAGGTGGAATCCTTGCGTCGATTTGCCAGTAGTTGTTTGTGCATGGAATCGTCGCCCATTGGAAGACCTTCTTCAGATTCGCTACCCGTTGGGTAGCGTTTTTCTAGTCCATGGCTCGATTCTTGAATTCGGAGTACTCTTTTATGGGCGCGTCGTAATTGATATTCGCATCGATCCTTTACCCATTAGTTTAATTGGTTTAAGCCGAGCTTTCGGGGTTGAGTCATCTTATGCACAGATGTGAGCTGTCTGGAACAGAACTAGATCTTGGCAGGCAAGTCCAGCTAAGGCGCAATACGAGTGGAATAGGCGGAAACGCACCACTTAGGCTTGTTGGCGGGAATGTGCGGAGGGAGCGTGGACGAACTGTCTCGTTCTTGGCTTTGCTTGTGAGTGCAATCGTTCGTCGCCTTTGTTATGGTGAGATGGCTTTCAGAGGAATCATCAGACATTCAGCGTCAGCTTCAGATTGATATCCCTGTATTCGCCATTTGCGTGGCAGTGGTGTTGTGCGTTTCGGTGCCTGTGTTGCAGGCACCGGCCGCTTCGGCGGAATTCATGTCGAAGCTCTATGAGTGGATAGCAACCAACCTCGGGTTTGCTTTCATCTGGGCAACCATCGGCGCGACGGTCTTCCTGCTGTGGCTGGCATTTTCACGTCACGGCAAAAGAAAGCTTGGTGGTCCCCGCGCGAAAGTTGAATTCAACACCTTTAGTTGGATTGGCATGCTCTTCTGCGCTGGAATTGGCGCATCCATCATGTATTGGTCTGCTCACGAATGGGCCTATTACGTGGATCAGCCACCCTTTGGTGCACAACCCGGGAGCCTTGAAGCTCGGGAATGGGCGACCACCTACGGGGTATTCCATTGGGGCTTCACGGCATGGGCGCTCTATTGCGTGCCGGCCGTCACGATTGGCTGGGTATTTTGCTCACAGAGGTCTGGCCAGTTACGATTCTCGACAGGGCTTTCTGGACTGTTTGGTGAGAATTTCAGCACCACTATTGGTGGTCGGCTGGTGGACGTGTTCTTCATTGTTGGATTGATTGGCGGGGCAGGCACTTCACTTGGATTGGCCACGCCCATGCTCACCGCACTGGTCGCGGAGTTGGGATGGCTGCCACAGGACTATTGGTCGAGTTTCCTCGTGCTCCTTGTCTGTACCCTTGTCGTGGCGGCGAGTGTGTATTCGGGGCTTGATCGAGGCATACGACGATTGAGTGAGGCCAATGCCTGGCTTGCCATCGGCTTTTGCGTATTTGTCGTAGTCGCTGGCCCGACAGTGCTTATCTTGGAGACAGCGACCAACAGCCTCGGACTACTGATAGCCGGTACCGTTCGAATGATCACTTGGACAGAGCCTTACGGGGGCAACGGCTTTGTCGGCGATTGGACGGTGTTCTATTGGGCTTGGTGGATCGCCTACGCACCCTTCGTCGGACTCTTTGTCGCGCGCATATCCTACGGCCGGACGCTGCGCGAGCTGGTATTCGGAATGCTTGGCTGGGGCACTGCGGGCTGCGCGCTTTACTACCTCACCTTTGGCACAAGTGCCATGTGGCACGATATGCAGGGCTTGGTGCCAGTTCTTGAGAGCGTGCGTGCCGCCACGCCCGACATCGGGGTCGCCGCACTTGTAGGCTCCATGCCATTGAATCCATTGCCATTATTGGTGTTTCTGTTGACGGCGATCATATTTGTCGCCACTTCTTACGACTCAGCTTCGTTCGCGATTGCTTCAGCCGCTACCAAGGACTTGGAACATGACGACCAGCCGCCCCGCTGGCATCGGATATTCTGGGCCTTCGGCGTCATGCTGGTGCCCATTACCTTGCTCGTAATTCGCGATGCAGGCCTCGATGCGTTGAAGGCCATTCAGTCACTGGTGCTGGTAGTGGCATTACCCATCCTGGTGGTTTGTGTGCTCGCTTGTGTGAGTTTGGTGAAGTCGCTGAACGCCAGTTCATCGGAGTTGCAATAGGCAGGAATCTGGAACATCCCGGAAACGACAAGACAGGGCCGCGCCAAACAGGCCTCGTGAGCGTTGACAGCCCCGACGCAACGGCAAAATGGACAAGCACTGCATTCCATCGATTGGAGCCAATGTGCAGCTTTGCAAAGACCTTATCAACGAGGCTAAACCGGCGGCTCTCGTTAGCTGTGGCAAATGGGCATTGGAAATGGTCTACAGACTTTCACCAGACCTTCCCCTTTTCTTTTGTCCACACCCATCGCGGCGAGGACGATTAAACAGTCCAATTTCAGAGAAACGAATCGAGCTTGCATATCGGAACGCTATGAAAAGAGCTAGATGCCAAGCGTAGGACTCCAAGGATAGAAATCGCTCGATTCCGCAAAGAAGGCAATCAGATAGTCGCAGGAATCCTGCCGATACCTCACCGTGGGCATCCTAACCTGACTTTGTTCAATGAAATATGCTACGCTTTGTGTACACAATTTGAGAGAAATCTAATGAAGTCTCCACCTTCGTTCAGTGTTCGCGATCTGAGGCAACGCTCTGGCGAACTTCTTCGCAATGCCGAGGATGGGGGGCTGGCGATGATCACAAAGCATGGTCGGCCGACTATCTTGGCCGTTCCCTTTGATGATCGCCTACTTGAGGTTGGCTTGCACCGAGCGCTTGCGTTACAGTTGTTCGAGCAGCGCCAATTGACCATGGCGCAAGCGGCCAAGGTGGCAGACCTCTCTATGGAGGATTTCATGGACCTGCTAGGCCAAGCAGATGTTTCAGCAGTAGATTACCCTCCAGAGGACCTTCGGCACGAGTTGCGAGCAGCCCTCTGAGTCATGGGAAGCGATCCTCGACGGGGGAGATCAAAGGATCCACTTCCCGATGAGGAAAGACCTTTCATCGCGGATGCAGGACCATTGATCGCTTTAGGGCGAATTGGGCGATTGCATCTATTCCGAGATCTATTTGGACAGGGTTTGATTCCACCGGCCGTTCATAGAGAAATCGCGGTTGGATCAGGTAGGGCGGGAGCTGCGGCAGTCGGGCAAGTGCTGGATGCAGGGTGGCTCCGAGTCGTCCCGCTGCAGGACCGAACACAGGCCGAACGATTCTCTCGTCTTGTGGACGCTGGCGAAGCTGAAGCCATCGCGCTGTGTTTGAATCAGTCCGCTAGATTTCTGCTCATTGACGACGCCAAAGGCAGAAAGCTAGCGCACAGTGCAGGCCTAAATGTGGTAGGTGTGGCGGGGGTTCTACTGGTAGCGAAGGCGGCGGGCAATCTAGCAGCAGTGGGTCCGGTAATCGCGGACTTGTTGAGCGTTGGCTATCGCCTTTCCAATAGCCTAATCGACGCCGTGCTGCGCAACGCAAATGAGTGACCCGGCAAACTTCTGCGTCACCTCGGCAGTATGGTTTTGGTCGTATTCATTGCTGTACTAAGTTCGGCCCGATGGCCCAAGTCCGCAGTACCGATGGAATGCGCCATGCCCTTCGGTCGCCAAAAGTACGCCGGGTTCGGGCGTGGCTGTGAGATCTGTCCGTTTGGCACCTATGGACACTAGTCCCTTAAAATACATCACTGAACGCTTGCATCGAGTCGCTCTTGGCCGCATCCAAAGGCATACGCCTGTTCAAGAACAACTTCCTAGAGGCACTCACGCACGTGCATCCTGTCGTGCCCCTGTGTCTGTGGGGGCCGATTGCCCTGGTGCTCATAGGTCGGGGCGTATTGCTTCATGGATACGGCCTTCCAGATCTTCTGCTCATGCTGTTGGCGGGAGTCTTTGCTTGGACTCTGGGCGAATACTTGGTACATCGATTTGTGTTTCATTTTCAAGCCCGGTCACGTGTCGGAAAGTATTTGGTGTACTTGTTTCACGGCATTCATCACGACGATCCAAATGACCGTACGCGTCTGGTGATGCCACCAGCAGGCGCGATAC
>CAZNYE010000309.1:0-1843 GCA_964577185.1 uncultured Pseudomonadales bacterium
TTACGGAACTCTGAAGAGGCTTAGCTTCCCGATCCAGTTCAGCGACATCACCCCGAAATGGGCTCGGACGGTGAAGCCCGGCTCGCACGAAGCGGTGTGGTTGTAGGGGGCTATTCGATGCCCCACATTCGGCGCAGAAGCTCAACCGTGAACTGCCACTGTTCTGTCTTGGGGCGAGCAACCGTGTTCTGATTTGCGAAGAGACCAGGTTCGAACACCGCATTCTTTACGTCGACCGTCTTTCGCCACTTCACTCCCACAAAGTACTGATCATATCCCACATCGAAGGGATTCACCGCTCTTGTCTCCAAGTCGGTGATCGATGTGTCTTGACCCTGCACCTTGACGGCGAACTCGCTGAAGTGAACGGCTTCTGAGGTGACATGCCCCATCCCTACGTATCCCGCTTTGGGTATATAGGCCCAGACCACGCTGCCGGTCTGCAGTCTTTCCATGAAGCTCTGAAAGCGCGGACCGCCGCCAGCGCTGACGAATCCATACTTCCTTGCGTCGGCCCAGTTGCGATGCTCGCCTTCCTCAAAGTTGACGTAGAACTCGCCGTTCCAACTCCGGGATTCAGGAGCGCCTCGTGCTGGATCAGTTCCAGGCCCTTCAGCATCTTCTAGCCATGCTCGTGTTAGGTACTGCCTACCGCCATCCTCAAATGCTCGAAACAGCGCAACGTTTATGTCTACCTCGTGCTCATCGCGCAGGTATCCGACGATGCGCTCTGTCGCAGGATCGAGCGCCCCAGCAACAATGACCATCTGGTGCGATGAGTTTAGCTCGGTGGGAGGTTTGCCGAAGGCGTCTCGCAGTGCTTGAGTCACCCCTTGCGGTGCCGACGTCGTTCCAAATCTAGTTTGATAGTCAACAAACGTTCGTTGGATATCCTCTGCATCCAACTCTCGCACCCATGAAGCATAATCCAACACTTGAGCGACAACATCTCGCGGAGTGCGATCGCGTTTCAGTTCGATCACCACTAAGTTGCCTAATGCATTGATGGCCAGTATGTCTATTCGCCCGTCCGATGGCGTCAGCACTTCTCGGCCGATGACAAGCAAGTCCTGACCAATCAGCGAAATGTCATCCGCCAAGATGTCTTGCAACCGTTTTTCCAGGTCCATGCCAGTGAGAAGCACCGGTTTTGATTCCTCGTCGATGCGCCATATGCCGACTTCAATGGACATTCTGAACTCCTTACCGCATCGAGACTTCGGGATCGGTTGGACGCGGAATCTCGTACCAGGGTTGATCGCAGAATTCCAGGTCTTCTTCGCTGAGATTGACTTCGGCGTAGCGGAGTGAGTCTTCGATCTGGTCGGCCCTGGAGGCTCCGACGATGGCAGAGGTGATTCCGTCCTGGGCGAGGACCCAGGCGATGGCGGCGTGGGTGATGCTGATGTCTCGTTCGGCGAAGTAGGTTTGCAGGCGGGCGACCTGCTCGAACTGGATCTCGTGCCAGTAGCGGGCGCGGTAGCGCGGTCCGGCGCTGCCGAGGGTGAAGCGGGTGTCGTCGCGCAGGTCTTCGGTGTTCCGGTACTTGCCGGTCAGGAAACCGCCGGCGAGCGGGTTGTAGGCGATGATCCCGACGCCCTGGTCTCGGCAGAGCGGGAGCAGGTCGGACTCGATGTCGCGCCAGAGGATGTTGTAGCGCGGCTGGTCGCAGTCGAATCGCACAATCCCGGCTCTGTCCGACGCGCCTAGCGCCAGCGCGAGCTGCCAGGCCCGGTAGTTCGATGAACCGACGTAGCGCACCTTGCCCCAGCGCACGAGGTCGTCGAGCGCCTGCATCGTCTCCTCCACCGGCACCGACCAGTCGGGCGAGTGCAACTGGTAC
>CAZNYE010000310.1:0-2981 GCA_964577185.1 uncultured Pseudomonadales bacterium
CCTTCTACGCAAAGGATCGCATGACTGGCTTTGGCGGCGTTGCCAATCGCGGCTCTGCGAGTGGGTCAACATCATCGGAGATCGAGAGCGGGTGATCGCCAATACCGACTGCGGCTTCTCGACCTCCGCCCAATCATCATCGAGAAGAGCAAGAACCCTTTCGGCGAGACAGCGGCAATCTATGGCGCGGCGGGCACTACAATGAATGTGTCGATCATGCCGCCTGGACAGGGACCCTGCCCGCATGCACATGACAACACCTACGCGACCTTTGTGGTGCTCGACGGCGAATTCGAGTTTTCGGTCGGCCCTGAGGGAGAGGAAACAGTCACCTTGAGGAAGTGGGACACTTTCTCCTGTCCACTTGGTGTTTATAGAGGTTTTCGCACAACTGGTGAAACGAGCGCGACCCTGCTTACGGTGATTGTCGGCGCGGTGGATGCCAGCGACGATGTGTGCGTGCCTCCGAGCGTTGGTAGGGATATCTCCGAACGCTTTGGAGACGAGGTGCTGGACACCTTCGAGAAGCTGGCGAAGTTCAATGATGAGCCTTAGCCCGGAAAATGGTGCAGTATTCTTGTTAGTGACCTACTGCGGGAAATCGTACACCCCTCTCGGTGACCGACGCTATGCGACTGGTTTCAGTTTCCCTGTTGCGAACTTGTGCAGGGTGCTTGAAATGAGAGTCTGGTAGGGCAGGCCTTCCTTTGCTGCCTGCTTCTGCAGGCGTTCTAGGTCGCGAGAGGAAATTCTGATATTGATTCGCCGGTCCTTCTTCAGAAACTCGCGGGCTGCGGATTCCATGCGCAGCTTCTCTTGCTCGAAATTCCTGATGCTCGCAAGTTCTCCGAGTTCGAGTGCCCGGAGAATCTCCACCTCTTCATGGTCTAGTTCAAAGTCCTTGCTCATCCAAGATACTCCTTGGTTGCCTTTCTGCTTGGAATGATCGTTTTCAGGAACCAAACTTCTTCGTCCTCAACAAATGGAATCAAGTACGCGTAGCCTTCGATATTCAATAAAATTATCCGCTGATTTGGGTAACGAGTTTCATTGGGGTGCTGAATGATATCGAGTATGTCTCCATTCTGAATGTGAAACACGACATCCTCGAAGCCAACCCCTCGCAACTCTTGTAGCAGCCTGTCCTTCGTCTTGTCCCAGTCGAACTTGTTCATGTGGAGTCATAGGGTTGCAAATTGTGTGCCTAATGTCAACAGCTCGCAGGAATGACCACTGTTGGCCACAAGCTGCTGCGAGCTGCGGGAAATGGTCAACTGCAAGCTTTGCGCTAGATGGTCACTTGTTCTCGCTTGACATGGCGATCTATGAGATTGTGGAGATTGCAGCTTCACCGCCGCCACAGGGTGCCTCCGTGACCCCAGGCACCTACGGTCGCCAGGGCTACTCCGGCGCGCCGGTGCCAGTCCCTGATGTCATGTCTCCCGATGGGCGCTGGCTCGCCAGGTTGACGGCAATTTCGTGAACGTCTATATACCCCGCATTATCCTCCGAATATCCTGATACGCGCAGCGCCGTGCGGTTTCCTAGCGGCACATTCACCATGGCTTCTAGATCATGGTTGGCGCCACCGAACTCTGTTGTGCCGATGCTCGCCATCATATGCCCGTCAATCTTCTCAAATCCATCGCCCAAACGGCAATGGTGGACGAACTGTTGGAGACCTCTATTATCCGCCGGAGTGACGCGAACATCCCCGCTGATAGTGAGTCTTCAGGGCACAGCATTACAATGCACCGTTCAACTTTGCTTCCCAGAAAAATCATGGATAGCTTCAACACGCGTGCAACCCTTGAGGTTGGCGGCGAAAAATATGCTTGGTACAGCATTCCCAAGCTGGCCGAGGGACTGGATTCAGAGCAGGCCCAAGGAATCGTTCGGCTTCCCATTTCCATCAAGGTGCTTTTGGAGAACCTGCTCCGTCATGAAGATGACGACACGGTCACCGCCGAGGATATTCGCACACTGCTGACTTGGGCCGATACGCAGCGGCTCTCGCATGAAATTGCGTACAGACCGGCTCGTGTCTTGATGCAGGATTTCACCGGTGTGCCGGGCGTGGCGGACCTCGCCGCCATGCGTGCTGCCGTGTCCGATGCTGGTTTCGAGCCAGCAATCGTGAATCCTCTGGTGCCGGTGGACTTGGTGATTGACCATTCGGTCATGGTGGACGAGTCCGCAAGTACCGAAGCGTTTGAAAAGAATGTCGAAATCGAAATGGCGCGCAATGGCGAACGCTATAGATTCCTGCGCTGGGGTCAGCAGGCATTCGAGAACTTTCGCGTGGTGCCTCCGGGCACGGGAATTTGCCACCAGGTCAATCTCGAGTATCTGGCAAAGGTCGTATGGAGCAGTGAAGATGGTGATTCGCGCCTCGTCTATCCCGATACGCTTGTTGGCACCGACAGCCACACCACCATGATCAATGGTCTTGGCGTGCTCGGCTGGGGCGTCGGCGGTATTGAAGCCGAGGCCGCCATGCTCGGCCAACCCATTTCCATGTTGGTTCCAGAGGTGGTTGGATTCAGGTTTGATGGACAATTGCGCGAAGGCATCACCGCCACCGACCTAGTACTCACCGTGGTCGAAATGCTGCGTCGGCATGGCGTGGTGGGTAAATTCGTCGAATTCTTCGGTGATGGACTGTCGGCATTGCCGCTCGCCGAACGCGCCACCATCGCCAACATGGCACCGGAATATGGCGCCACCTGCGGCATGTTTCCGGTCGATGATGAGACCCTGGCCTACTTGCGCCTCTCGGGGCGTAGTGGGGCTCAGATTGCCTTGGTGGAGGGCTATGCCAAGGCGCAGGGACTTTGGCGCAGCGAACTCGAACCCTTGTTCACCGACACACTGGAATTGGATCTTTCAAGCGTCGAGGCGAGCCTCGCCGGCCCCAAGCGTCCTCAGGACCGGGTATCTCTCTCTTCGGTCGGCAAGGCGTTTCAAGACACACTCGACCT
>CAZNYE010000311.1:0-5221 GCA_964577185.1 uncultured Pseudomonadales bacterium
GGCGGCCAGGTTGGGCGATTGAGCGATGGCGGCAGCGAACTTTCAGTGCGTAGAGAGATCACTCGTGATGGGCAATCTGTTTATCGCTTGAACGGCACCAGATGCCGGCGTCGCGACGTGCTCGACATCTTCCTTGATACCGGCTTCACCTCCCAGGGCTATGCGATCATCGAACAGGGACAAATCTCCGAGCTGGTGCAGGCCAAGCCAGAAGAGTTGCGTGGCTATCTGGAAGAGGCGGCCGGCATTTCAAGGTACAAGGAACGGCGCCGGGAGACCGAGCTCAGCATGGAGCAAGCCAAGCTCAATCTTGAGCGTGCCAATGACCTGCGCCATGAACGCGAGGAGCGCATAGGCAACCTCAAGCGTCAGGCGCGACGCGCCAAGCGCTATCGGGAGCTTGCCCAGCGCCAGCGCGAACTTGAAGCCTGCGAGGCGCTTACGCGCAAAGACCATGCCGACTCGGAGCTCGCAAAGCTTGAATCAGAAGTGCTCGAATCGGAGGAAAGGGTCTCGCAAAGCGAGACGCGCCGCGGCGCGCAAGAGTCCCGCCGGGACACCCTCTACGTTGAGCGGGACACCGCAAACGGCAAGCTGAACAAAATCAACGGCGAGTATTTTGACGCCGGTGCCGAGATCTCGCGCGCCGAAGGTGCCATCAACAGTCTTGAGCAAGCCTTGGAGCAACACGCTCAGGATCTCTCCGCCGCGACCTCCGAGCGGGAATCGGTACTTGCCGACATCGAAGACTCAAGGGAGCGCCTTGCCAAGGCGAAGCGCTCACTTCAAGTGCATGTCACTGCCATCGAACAGGAAAAAAGCGAACGCCAGCAGGACAGGGATGCCCTCGGAAAGTCCGAAGCGCTCCTGCGTAAAGAGAGAGCCGAACTCGATGCAGCCACGACCGAGGCATCACGGTTGAATCAGGAATTGGCGCTTTTGGAGGCCGACCTCGCGAGCACAGGCGAACGTATCGCCGATGGCGAAAATCGGCTGCGACAGCTAGAGATCGATCTTGAAGCAGAGGATACAGGCTCGCTTCCCAGGCTTGAGGAGGAAGTGCAAGAGGCCGAGCGCGCATATGACAGGCTCTTTGAACTCAAAGAACAAACCCTCGCCAAGCGCAGTGACCTTCGCGGCCGGCTGGCGCCGCTCGAAGCTGATATAGAGTCCAAGAGGCACGAAGAGCAGCGCCTTCGCCGTGAATTGTCGGCGATTCTGGCGCTGGTGGGCGAGGCTGGAGAGACGGACTCGCAGGCCATTGATGAGTGGCTCGAATCTCAGAAGTCAAAGGAACTTCCAAGGCTCGGGAGTGCTGTGAAGGTGGGCTGGGGTTGGGAGGCCGCGGCCCGTACCTTGCTGTCCGGCAAGACAGCAGGTGTGCTTTCGCCCTCTCTGGCGAATCTTGCCGCACATCTTGACCGCCTGGCTGCCGGCGAGCTGCTGGTCATAGAGCATGGCTCGGGG
Organism: uncultured Pseudomonadales bacterium; assembly: GCA_964577185.1. Lineage (GTDB taxonomy): Bacteria > Pseudomonadota > Gammaproteobacteria > Pseudomonadales > Azotimanducaceae > Azotimanducus. Next base: position 1,468 of record CAZNYE010000311.1, read on the forward strand.
CGGTCTCGCAAGTCATCGCCCCTTGAAGAAGTGCTGGGCAGGGATTTCGGTAGTCTCTTTTCTGGGATTCGCCTTGAGGAGAATACGTCCGAGGCGCTCGCGAAGCGCGGTGAGCTTGCCGAAGGTGAGTCGATCATTTGCCGCGACGGCACCTGGGTGGGCAGGGATTGGATTCGCGTCAATCGACGGCATCTGCCTGAGTCTGCATTTGATGTTGCGCCGGATGTCGAACAATTGAAGCATGAGTGTGATCTGGCGACCAAGGCGCTCGGGGAGGCACAGCGGACTTTCGTGGACGTGCGCGAGACCCTTGAGCGCACACAGACGGAGCTCGATCAGATAGAACAGGATCTCGACAACGCGCAAACTCGACGCGGTCAAGCGCTTGCGAAGCGTCAGGTGGAAGAAGCGCGTCTCTCGGAAGCCCATCAGCGACGCGAAGAGGCAAGAGCCGCGCGCGAGGGGCTCAAGGAGAACATTCACACATTCAACCAGCATCTTCGAAAGCGTGAGATAGAAGGTGAGTCGCTTCGCGAGCGCTGTGAAGAGCAGGGGCAAGCGAAATCGCGGATTGAACATCTCGTGGCACATAGCGAACAGCAGCGCGATGCCCTGCGCGAGGCGGCACAGGAAAGCGAAACGCGATATCAGAACGCGCGTATTGAACACGAGCGGCTGATCGTCGCTGAGCGTTCCCTGAATGAGTCTCTGCCGCGGGTGGAAAACCGAGCGCAGGCACTTGAGAAGCGTATTGATCAAATCAATCAACGCATCGAGGAAGCCAGCTCCGCAAGGCCACGGCTTGAGGCTGAGCGTGAACACTGGTTGCAACGCAGGTTCAATATCGAACAGGATCTTCAGGCGGCGCGCGCGGCGCTCGATGAGATAGAGGAGAAGATCCGCTCCGAAGTGCAGGCGCTTCGCGATACCGAGGCGGAGCTTGAAATTCTTCGCGAACTGCGGGAGAACAGTCGCGTCGCTGCCGGTGAGATGAGGGCGCAAGTGGTCGAGCTGGCCTCGCGAATCGAGCGGCTTGGAGTGGGTGAGGCGGAGGTCAGGGAGCTGCGCGTCTCCCTTGAGAGTCTATCGGCTGACGGGATTGAAGAGAAGCGTCTGGAGGTTGAACGTTCGATTGCCCGCATTGGCGATGTAAATCTCGCGGCCAGCGAGGATCTGGCGCAGGAACAGGGTCACTACGACGAACTCGTGGCACAAATCGAAGACCTTGAGCAATCACTCGAGACGCTCTCGAGTGCGCTTGAGAAGATTGATAGTGAAATGGTTCAGCGTTTTCGTAGTACCTATGAGCTCGCGAATGAAGGACTCGCCGATTTGTTTCCCAAGCTCTTTGGCGGTGGTTCCGCGAGGCTTGAGATGCACGGGACACGCCTGCTGGAAACCGGAATCACCTTCATGGCCAACCCCCCGGGCAAGCGCAATACGAGCGTTGCACTCCTGTCGGGCGGTGAAAAGGCCATGTCCGCGATTGCCCTGGTGTTCTCGCTGTTTCGCCTCAACCCAAGTCCGGTGTGCCTACTTGACGAGGTTGACGCGCCACTTGACGATGAGAATGTCGGGCGCTTCGTAGACCTCATTCGGGACATGTCGGGTGAAGTACAGTTCGTGATTATCACCCACAACAAACTCACCATGGAGATGGCGGACCACCTGCTTGGCGTCACCATGCGTGAACCCGGTGTTTCCCGTCTTGTGTCCGTGGACGTCAACCAAGCAGCCTCGCTCGCAGCAACCTAGTCTCGACAAAGCTCCCACGCAACCACAAATAGCGTCATAATTCACGTCACTATGGACATCACCGCCGATATGGAATTTTGGTTGCTCGTGATGGGCGGGGCCGTGATCATTGGAGTGCTCGGATTCGCGGTCGCGAGTTCGAACTCCAACAAGCGCCGCCGCCGGGTACGCGAGCGCGATACCACTATTACGAACCCGGGAGACCTCTTTACTCGGCTTGGCGATGACGAGAATGGAAAACCGGCGAAGAACAACAAGGGCGGTCTTGGAAAACGCCGAAAGGAACCCGTTGTTGCCGGTCCTGACGGCCCTGACAGCCCTCACAGCCAAGGCAGCCCCATGAAGGGGGCCGCTGCGGCGAACGCGGATGTGGGGCAGGATGAAGGAAGGCCAGACACCGCGGAGTCTGAAACGAGACAAGGTTCCCTGATCAACGATCCCGCAGCGGATCTGGCGACTAGGCGCGAAACGGCGTTGTCCAAGAGGATGCAATCTGCACCTGAAGATATTCACCAACAAACTCGAGTCTTGGTGATGTACGTGATGGCGCGTGGTCAAGGTGAGTTTCGCTGCTCAGGCGTCAATCGTGTGTTGACGAGGTCGGCATGCATGTTGGACGAGCGCGGCGTGTTTCACCTAAAGGATGACGATCAACAAGTGGTCTTTAGCGTCGTGAACGCCCTTGAGCCTGCAACCTTCGACCCCGACCGGATCGATGTCGCCAACACGCGTGGTCTTGTGTTCTTCTTGGAGACCAAGGGTCCGGGCGACAAGAGAAGGTTTGATGTTATGTTAAGCATCGCGCGCAAACTGGCGCTGGAACTCGACGGCGAGTTGCTCGATGAAAAGCGCGAGCCATTGACGAGCGTTCGCGAACTCACATATAAGGTCGACTTGGCTGATTAGTGTCGAATGGCCGACGACCCCGGCGCATCCATAAGGCGCCTGCAAGATGAGGTGCGGCGCTACGCCCGCGCCTATTACGTACTCGATGATCCGCAAGTACCCGATGCGGAGTACGACAGGCTCTTCGAGCAGCTAGAAGAGCTCGAAAAAAAACATCCAGAGTTCACCACGCTCGATTCCCCAACGCAACGCGTCGGTGGCATACCCGACGACGCCTTCGCCCAGGTTGAGCACGAGGTGCCCATGCTTTCGCTCGGTAAGGCTTCGCGGCAGGCTGAACTCGACGCCTGGTATCGTCGCTGTCAGGAACTCTTGGGCGGCGAGCGGCCAATTGAACTCACCTGCGAGCCGAAGATCGACGGTGTGGCGGTGAGCCTGGTCTACGAGCAGGGAGTGCTGGTGCGCGCCGCCACCCGTGGTGACGGAAACACGGGAGAGAACATCACCGCCAACGTGCGCACCATAGGCAGTGTCCCCTTAAGGCTTGAGGGGAATTCGCCCGGGCTCTTGGAGGTGCGCGGCGAAGTCTACCTTCGTGACGAGGATTTCCACGCCTTCAACGCCAAGGCGGAGGCGGCCGGTGAACGACCGATGGTGAATCCAAGAAACGGTGCCTCGGGAAGCCTGAGGCAAAAGGATGCACGGGTCACCGCAAAGCGCCCCTTGCGGTTCTTCTGTTACGGCATCGGACGATTGCAGGACGGCACTGCTCCTGAATCTCAATCCCAGGCACTTGAGACGCTCGAGGCCTGGGGATTTCCGATCAACCACAAGGCGATTTGCCTGCCTGATCTCGAGTCGGCCAACAGCTATATCAACCAGTTGCTGCAAGAGCGCGACATGCTTGGCTATGCCACAGACGGAGTGGTGATAAAAGTCAACAGCCTAGCGGCGCAGCAGACCCTTGGCAACATGCTACGGCGTCCGCGCTGGGCCATCGCTTGGAAGTACCCGGCGGAAGAGGCCGTCACCCGTGTGCTGGACGTGGAATTCTCGGTAGGGCGCACGGGGGCGGTGACGCCGGTGGCGCGTGTCGAGCCGGTTCATGTCGGCGGTGTGACGGTCAGCAATGTGACGCTGCACAACATGGATG
>CAZNYE010000312.1:0-3634 GCA_964577185.1 uncultured Pseudomonadales bacterium
CTATCACCGACGGGCAGATTTTTCTCGAAACAGAGCTGTTTAATTCGGGCATACGTCCGGCCATGGCGCCGGGCATTTCCGTGTCGCGGGTGGGCGGCGATGCCCAGGTGCCCTTCATGCGCAAGATCAGTGGCGGCATCAAGCTCGCCCTCGCGCAGTACCGGGACTTGGCCGCCTTCTCACAATTTGCTTCGGAACTCGACGAGGCCACACGCAAGCAGCTTGAACATGGCCAGCGCGTGACCGAACTCATGAAACAGAAGCAGTTTTCGCCCATGACGGTGGCCGAGATGGGGTTGGTGCTGTTCGCTGCGAATGAACGCTATTTGGAAGACATTGAGGTTGACAAGGTGCTTGCGTTCGAGGCTGGCTTGCTGTCTTGGATGCACGCTGAACACGGGGATTTCATGAAGCGCATCGAGGAGACTGGCGAATACAATGACGAAGTGGTGAGCTACATGCGAGACGCGCTCGACACCTTCAAATCCAGCGGAGCTTGGTAGCCTCCTTAAGAGACGCGACGAGTCAAATGCCGGCGACCAAGGAAGTCAAGAAAAAGATCAATAGCGTGCAGAGCACGAAGAAGATCACCAGTGCCATGGAGCTTGTGGCGGCCAGCAAAATGCGCCGTACACAGTCGCTGATGCGCGCGAGTCGGCCCTATGCGGAGAAGATTCGGGAGGTCATCGGGCACTTGGCCGGCGCGTCTCCCGAGCATCGGAACGAATATATGCAAGTGCGCGAGGTGACACGCATCGGCTACATCGTGGTTTCAACTGACCGCGGCCTGTGCGGAGGACTGAATGTGAACCTGCTGCGCGTACTGGTGCGGGACATGCGAGAGTGGCATGAACAAGGTGTTCAGAGCGATCTTGCATTGATCGGCAACAAGGCGGTGGCCTTCTTTCGTTCGTTCGGCGGCAACGTGGTTGCGGCCTTCACGCACTATGGAGAAAAGCCCGCGATTCAGGATTTGATCGGCGGCATCGGCATCATGCTCAAGTCATATGCGCAAGGCGACATTGACAGGCTGATGATTATTAGTAACGAGTACGTATCCACCATGGTGCAGCGTCCAGTGTTGCGCCAACTCTTGCCGCTCAAATCGGAAGACACGGAGGTCACCGGAAGGCGTTGGGACTATCTGTATGAGCCTGAAGCCCGCGACCTACTTGAAGGCTTGGTGCAACGCTTCATTGAAGCCCAGGTGTATGAGGCGGTGATTGAGAACATCGCCTGCGAGCAGGCGGCGAAGATGATCGCCATGAAGAACGCGACGCAGAACGCTGAAGAAATGATCGATGATCTGACACTCCTGTACAACAACGCGCGTCAGGCCGCCATCACCCGTGAAATCGCAGAAATTGTCGGCGGTGCCGATGCCGTTTGATCGATAACGGAAGCACCCCACACGCTCACCACAGGAAGAGAAAGAAAGATGTCAGAGGAACAGAACTCCAAGGGAAAAGTCGTTCAGGTCATTGGCGCGGTCATTGATGTCGAGTTTGATCGTCGCTTCGTGCCCAAGGTCTACGATGCGCTCCTGGTGGAGGAAAAGGGGCTCACGCTTGAAGTGCAGCAGCAACTTGGCGACGGCGTGGTGCGGACCATTGCCATGGGGTCGTCGGAGGGCTTGTCACGCGGCCTATCGGTCGTGGACACCGGCGAGCCTATCAAGACGCCGGTGGGCGAAGCAACGCTTGGGCGCATCATGGATGTGTTGGGCCGTCCGATTGATGAAGCGGGACCCATCCAAACCGAAGAGCGTCGCGCCATACATCAAAAGCCGCCGAGCTACGAAGAGCAGAAGGGCGGGTCGGAGATCTTGGAAACAGGCATCAAGGTGATCGACCTCATATGCCCCTTCTCGCGCGGCGGCAAGGTGGGGCTCTTTGGTGGTGCCGGTGTCGGTAAGACGGTGACCATGCTGGAGCTGATTCGCAACATCGCCTATGAACACTCTGGATATAGCGTGCTCGCCGGAGTGGGAGAGCGCACACGCGAAGGCAACGACATCTACCATGAAATGAAAGAATCGAACGTGCTCGACAAGATTGCCCTGGTGTACGGACAGATGAACGAGCCACCCGGCAACCGTCTTCGAGTTGGGCTGACCGGCCTGACCATTGCCGAGAAGTTCCGAGATGAAGGGCGCGAGGTGCTGCTCTTTATCGACAACATCTACCGCTACACCTTGGCGGGCACCGAAGTGTCCGCGCTCCTGGGGCGCATGCCGTCGGCGGTGGGATACCAGCCAAACCTCGCAGAAGAGATGGGCCTGTTGCAGGAGCGCATCACCACCACCAAGGCGGGATCAATCACCTCGATTCAGGCTGTCTACGTTCCGGCGGACGATTTGACCGACCCATCGCCGGCGACCACCTTTGCCCACCTCGACTCAACGGTCACCCTGTCCCGAGCGATCACCGACCTCGGCATTTATCCGGCGGTGGACCCGCTCGACTCGACGAGCCGTCAACTCGACCCCCTGGTGGTGGGCGAGACGCACTACGAAGTGGCGCGGGGCGTTCAGCAGGTGCTGCAACGCTACAACGAGCTCAAGGACATCATCGCCATTCTCGGCATGGATGAGCTTTCCGAGGAGGACAAGCTGCTGGTCTATCGCGCGCGCAAGATGCAGCAGTTTTTCTCGCAGCCCATGTTCGTGGCGGCAGCCTTTACCGGCAGGGATGGCGAATATGTCACCCGGGAAGATACCGTGCGGAGCTTCAAGGCACTGCTTGAGGGCGAATACGATCATCTGCCCGAACAGGCCTTCTATATGATCGGCTCGATCGAGCAGGCGGAAGAGAGCGCCAAGAAGCTCGCGGCCTAGGGCGTTTCTCGGAGGATAGGAGCAACATGGCCTCTCTCATGCAATGCGACATAGTGACCCCGGAAGAATCCCTCTTTTCCGGCCAAGTCAGCATGGTGTCGCTGGTGGGATCGCTCGGTGAGCTCGGCATCTTGCCCGGCCACATGCCCTTGTTGACTGGCATACGTCCCGGCCCCTTGCGGCTGAAGCTGGAGTCAGGCGATGAAGAGGTCTTCTTCGCGTCAGGAGGCTTTCTTGAAGTGCAGCCTGGACATGTGACCGCACTCATTGACACGGCGATGCGCGCTGAAGATCTGGACCAGGGCGCGGCTGAAGAAGCCGAGCGTGCGGCAAGAGCGGCGCTTGGCGGAGAAAGCGGGGAGTTCGAGTTTTCCGCCGCCGCCGCGCAGCTTGCCGAAGCCGCCGCCCGCATGCGCACGCTCGATGAACTGAAGAAGCGTAAGAGCCGCTAGTCGGGCCACCAACGATTCACACTCAGACAAGATGGCGCTAATAGACATCCATGGTTCGCCCTACAGCTTTGACGAGTCGATAAGGCCCAGATTGGACACACTCTCGGAGCGTGTCGGCCAAATGAGAGAGGGGGGGAAACTCTCTCCCCCAGTACTCCACAAGATTCGTCGCTACTTTCGAATAAAGAACATTTACCATTCCAACGCGATTGAGGGAAACGTTCTAGAGATTGGTGAAACTCGCCAGGTTGTAGAGGCAGGGCTTACGATTACAGGCAAACCGCTCAAGGATCAAGCGGAAGCACGGAATTTATCAGAAGCACTTGATTTTTTGGAAGAACTTGCG
>CAZNYE010000313.1:0-3327 GCA_964577185.1 uncultured Pseudomonadales bacterium
TCGGCGGCGCGCGGCGGCGGCCGCAAACCATGGCGCCAGAAGCGTTTGGGGCGCGCGAGGGCGGGCACCATCCGTAGCCCAATCTGGCGCGGCGGAGGCGTGACCTTTGCCGCGTCCCCGCGCGACTACTCTCAGAAGGTGAATCGCAAGATGTATCGCGCCGCCATGCGTTCAATCCTGTCAGAACTCAATCGCACGGGTCGCCTCAAGATTATTGACGACATAACTCCAGAGGCTCCGAAGACACGTCATCTCGTCGAGCTACTTGGCTCGTTCGAAAATGGCGATGTCAAAGACCCGCTCATAGTTCATCACAAACCCGGTGCAAACCTGATCCTCTCGGCGCGCAATCTGCCGGGTGTCGAGGTGTGCAAAGCCAGTCGAGTAAATCCTTACACCCTACTTGCACACGAGTCGGTATTGGTCACTGAGGCAGCTCTGCGTCAGATTGAGGAGATGCTGGCATGAGCATGTCCAGAGACGAGCGTCTGTACGAGGTGCTGCGTTCACCCCATATCACCGAGAAGGCGACGCGCATCGCGGACGAAGGGCAGCAGTACGTCTTTCGAGTGGCCAAGGATGCCACAAAAAAGGAAATTGCTCGTGCTGTCAACGAGCTCTTCAAGGTGGATGTGGTTGGGGTCACGACGCTCAATGTGAAGGGTAAGCTCAAGGGAGCATTTGGTCGCCGCAAATCCTATCGCCAAGCCTCTTGGAAGAAGGCCTATGTCAAGATCGCCAAGGGCCAGGACATTGATTTCCTGTCTGTGAGTTAAACGAACCCTCGCGAAGAATCCTAGCCATGCCAGTTGTCAGATCAAAACCCACTTCTCCCGGGCGCAGGTTCAATTCGCGTGTTGTCACGCCCGGTCTCTACAAGGGTGGTCCCTTCAAGGGCTTGACCGAGGCCTCGAAACGCACTGGCGCGCGTAACAATCAAGGCAGAATTACCACCCGTCACCGTGGCGGTGGACACAAGCAACGCTATCGAAAGATCGATTGGACGCGCAACAAGGATGGCGTTCCGGCGAGGGTGGCGCAAATCGAGTACGACCCAAATCGTAGTGCGCACATAGCGCTGCTCAAATACAGCGACGGCGAGTACAGGTACATAGTCGCACCTCGAGGGGTTGTGGCAGGTGATGCCATCCAATCCGGGGCACAAGCTCCCATCAGCCCGGGGAATGCGCTGCCGCTCAAGAATATTCCAGTGGGCAGTACGGTTCACTGTATTGAATTGAAACCGGGCAAGGGCGCTCAAATCGCCCGCGGTGCCGGCACTTCGGCGCAGGTGATGGCGCGCGAAGGGGAGCTGGTTACCCTGCGGCTGCGCTCTAGTGAAGTGCGCCGCGTGCACACCGCTTGCCGGGCGACGATCGGCGAGGTGGGCAATGCCGAACACAACCTCGTGTCTCTCGGCAAGGCGGGTGCATCACGCTGGCGAGGCCGCCGTCCCACCGTCCGAGGCGTGGCCATGAACCCGGTGGACCACCCACACGGAGGTGGCGAGGGCAAGACCTCCGGTGGTCGGCATCCGGTGTCACCCACGGGCCAGCCTACCAAGGGCTTCCGCACGCGCACGAACAAGCGTTCCGACAAGATGATCGTTCGCCGTAGACATCGTCGTCGTTAGTCAAGTCTCACATAAGTTGATAATAAGTCGAAGATAAGATGCCCCGTTCTCTACGCAAAGGTCCATTCGTTGATCATCACTTGATGGCCAAGGTGCAAAAGGCCGTCGAGGAGCGGAGTAAGCGACCCATCAAGACCTGGTCGCGCCGCTCTATGATCGTTCCCGACATGGTGGGTCTGACCATCTCGGTGCATAATGGTCGGGCGCACGTACCCCTGTTCATCACCGAAGAGATGGTGGGGCACAAGCTCGGGGAGTTTGCCATCACGCGCACCTTTCGCGGTCATGCCGCGGACCGCAAGTCGAGGCGCTAATCATGGGGGCCTACAGCGCACAGGCCAATCGGCAACGTATTTCTCCGACCAAGGTGCGACCACTCGCGGACCTCGTCCGTGGCAGGCCCGTTGGGGAGGCGCTCAGCACTTTGCAGTTCAGTCCGCAGGCTGGCGCAAAGATTCTATTGCATCTCTTGGAATCGGCGATCGCCAATGCCGAGCACAATTTTGGAGCGGATGTGGACGAGTTGATTGTGGGAGAGGTGTGTGTCAACGAGGGGGTACGCCTAAAGCGCATGCGCGCCCGCGCCCGCGGTCGCGCCAATCGCATCTTGAAGCGTGGAAGCCATATTTCGATGGTTCTGACTGAAGCGGACCTGCGCTAAACCGAGCGGACGAAGGGATAGGACATGGGACAAAAGGTACATCCAATTGGTATGCGGCTCGGAATCGTCAAGGACCACACGTCCGTGTGGTATGCGGACAAGACTCGCTACGCCGAGTATCTGCTTTCTGATATCGAGGTCAGAGAGTTCTTGCAGAATCACGAGCGCCTTGCGGAAGCTTCAGTGAGCCGCATAGACATCGAGCGAACCAAGGATACGGCGCGAATCACCATTCATACCGCGCGTCCGGGCATAGTCATCGGTAAGAAGGGAGAGGATGTTGAGCGCTTGCGCGAGGAACTCATCGCCCTGACCGGCTTGCAGGTGACCATCAGCATCCGTGAGATCCGAAAGCCGGAAATCGACGCGCAACTGGTGGCGCAGAGCATTGCGCAGCAGCTTGAACGCCGTGCGCAATTCCGCCGCGTCATGCGCCGGGCGGTTCGAAACGCCATGCGACTTGGCGCGGAAGGGATCAAGGTGCGAGTCGCAGGGCGTCTTGGCGGAGTGGACATAGCGCGTGCGGAGGTATACCACGAAGGTCGTGTTCCGCTGCACACGCTGCGCGCGGACATTGACTATGCCTCGCTGCAGGCACACACGAACACGGGTGTGCTTGGTGTCAAGGTGTGGATATTCAAGGGTGAAGTCATAGGTGATGCACCCGCGGAAGCGGCCGCGGGTAACTAGCGCTTCGAACTCGCCACCGACGGTAAGAATCACAAAAGCCAACTGTCATGCTGCAACCAAAACGAACCAAGTATCGCAAACAACAGACCGGTCGTAATCGCGGTCTGGCACAACGCGGAAATCGCGTCAGCTTCGGTGAGTTTGGGCTGCGCTCGACTTCCCGGGGTCGCTTAACGGCGCGTCAAATTGAGGCGGGCCGCCGAGCCATGACACGTCGCATCCGCCGTGGCGGCAAGGTGTGGATTCGCGTGTTTCCCGACAAGCCGGTGACCAAGAAGCCTTTGGAGGTCCGACAGGGCAAGGGAAAGGGAAGCGTGGAATACTGGGTCGCGCAAATTCAGCC
>CAZNYE010000314.1:0-4683 GCA_964577185.1 uncultured Pseudomonadales bacterium
ACTCGCACATGCAGGCGACTGGGCTCGTCAACGACCACATCATCGGCTGCTTCAGGCACCGGGAATGCGCAAGTGCCCACCGCCGAATGATGTCACCACCGTAAATTGTCCGCAAATCGCCGACGACCGACTGAGTCCGAGACCCGGACACGTCTTTCTCGGTGCAATCAGATTGCCCGTCCGACGACCTCGGAGTCTTCTCAGGAATTCCTCTCCGGTGCGGCAGTCCAAGATCAGCCTGCCCAACCCCTCCATCCGGCCGTTGTTGGTAAGCCCCGATATATCGTCGGCGCAGCGTTCCGCCGTCGCATCTCCGAACTTCCAGACTATTTGCCGCCGAAGCAGGCTTCGCTGGCCCTCGGCCAAGCCTCTGGTGTGCCCGGTGGCCAAGCCTTCGGCCAGCCCCTCGCTGCGTCCCACGGCCAGTCCCTCGCTGCGTCCTTCCGCAAGACCCGACTGCCTCGACTCTTCGAGTTCCCTCACCACGCCTTCATTGATCATTTCGATACCCTCCCTCAGGGTGTGTAGTTGCCCGACATCCATTTCGGGAAATTCAAGCGGCGCGAGCACCCCCGTCGCCAAGGTGACGAAGTCCCGCCACAATCCGGGGTCCTCCCCCGAAAGCCACTCCTCGTCCAAGCGCATCGCCGCCAGCAGTTCACCGGAGTCCCCGGCCCTTTCCATCCCGATCATCAGAGAGACCGGGTTGCGCTCCGGAAGAGACTCCGGTGGCATCCCGCGCACATCGATCAGAAAGTAGCACGAGGCGGCGAAATAGGTCAATAGAACATTTGCTTTTTCTTGGCACACACACTGCTGTCCCAACAACGTTAGGAAGCCTGCTCATAAGTCTTTGTTTGTAATGTCATAATAGCACTCTTTCCAGGGGTATCGATTTGAACGCGGAATCCTGTCGCCCGAGGGTCGTTTCCCTTATCGTCCCGGCCCTGTTCGTCAGGGAATTCCACCATGCATTCTGGCAGATTCGTGTTCTCGCAACTCGTGGACCATCTGTCGGCGAAGACCTTTCGCCGCTGTGTGCGGCGCTACCGCGGCGACCACCGGGTGCAGTCCTTCTCCTGCCTCGACCAGTTCCTGTGCATGGCGTTCGCCCAGTTGACGCTCCGAGAGAGCCTGCGCGACATCGAGGTGTGCCTGCGCGCGCAGCAAGACAAGCTCTACCACATGGGCATTCGCGGCGGCATGTCCCGCAACACGCTGGCCAACGCGAACACCAGGCGGGACTGGCGGATCTACGCGGACTTCGCGCAGTCGCTGATCCGAATCGCCCGGCCGCTGTACGCGGACGAGGACCTCGGGATCGAACTCGACAACACCGTCCACGCGCTGGACTCCTCCACCATCGACCTGTGCCTGTCCCTCTTCCCCTGGGCCCTGTTCCGCGCCACCAGGTCCGGCGTCAAGCTGCACACGCTCCTGGACCCGCGCGGCGGCATCCCCGCGTTCATGCATGTTTCCGAGGCCAGGCCGCACGATGTCGGCGTGCTGGACGCACTCATCCCGGAGCCGGGCGCCTTCCACGTCATGGACCGGGCGTGCCTCGACTTCGAGCGCCTGTTCCGCATGCACTCCCTCGGCGCGTTCCTCGTCACGCGGGCCAAGTCCAACACCAAGTACCGGCGCCGCTACTCGCGGCCCGTGGACAGGTCCACGGGCCTGCGCCGCGACCAGACCATCGTGCTGACCGGGCAGAACACCCGAACACAGTACGCCCAGCCCCTGCGCCGCGTCGGGTACCGCGACGCGGACACCGACAGGCGCTTCAACTTCCTGACCAACAACTTCGCCATCCCCGCGGCGACCGTCGCCGAACTCTACAGGCACCGCTGGCGGGTGGAACTCTTCTTCAAGTGGATCAAGCAGCATCCACGCATCAAGTCCTTCTTCGGCACCTCGGAGAACGCGGTGAAGACGCAGATCTGGATCGCCGTGCCCGTCTACGTGCTGATCGCCATCGTCAGAAAGCGACACCGGATCGACACCGAACTCTACACTATTTTAATGAAGTTGCTCTACACGCTGTCGCTGCCCGGCGAACGCTGGCAGGATCTCTCGGCCGTAGGCATCGAGCGTGGCATCTTCCGCATCGTGCATGAGGTAGACCGCGAACTGATCGGCACCGTGACGCTCGAGCGCGCGCAACTTCTCAACATGGTCGCTGGCTTCTCCGATCACGCAAAATCGGTCGACTATCTCATCGGATACAAATTCGGTCGACGGGTTGCCAGCTCGGCCGTGATGCGAATAGTCGTACCCCTCGCGTCCCTTGATGTAGTCCGTCAGCGCCCTCGGAATGCCGGTCTGACCCTGCCCGTATCGCCGAACAATGTCCGCGACATGGTTGCCGACCATGCCCCCAAACCAGCGTAGCTGAGCACGCTGATGGGCGATGTCCGAGCCCACGTAGGCGGGAGCCGCGACGCAGGTGGTGATAGCGCTCGGTCTGCGGCCGACCTGTAGAGCCGACTGCTCCACACCCTGGAGGGTCCATTCAAGAATCTGCGGATCAGCAAGCTGCAGGATGAACCCATCGGCGCTGCGACCAATACGGTCGAGTGCCCTTGGGCCATAGCCCGCGACCCAGATGGGCAGGTCCCAGCCCTTCTCGAGCCAAGGGAAGATGATCTCGACACCGTTAAGCTCGGTCGACCGTCCCGCAACGAGATTCTTGACGACGCGCATTGCCGCGACCATTTCTTCAAGGCCAGCGGGCTGGCGTCCAATGTATCTGAGCGCGGAATCACCCCGCCCCATCCCGCATATGGTTCGCGGTCCATGAATTTCGTTCAGAGTGGCGAAGGTGGAAGCGAGGACCGACCAGTCCCGCGTGCCCGGATTGGTTACCATTGGACCAACAGTGATTTTGGAAGTTTCCGCGAGAACCCTGGAGAGAACGACAAAAGGTTCCTGCCACAGCACGGGTGAGTCGTAGAGCCACAGGTGCGTGAACCCAAACTTTTCCGCGCGCCTGGCGAGTTCGACTACCCGACTTGACGGTGGATTCGGTTGTAGGACCAATCCGAACTGCATTGTTTGTTGCCTCCGTGGAGCGCTGTCAGCGTGGTTGTTCCCACAAGTTCATAAGCTCTTAAGTTCTCAAGTTGTTAAATGGTCTGATTCGTATTCTTAGAAGGCCGACGAATCGGCCCGCCCACGATGCTAATTCTACACATTTGTTTGACAATAATGTCAAACAAATGTACTTTGACTTGGGTGGTTGCTTCCGAGGCCGGAAAAAGAGCACGAAGGGCGGCGCGGAGAATACTCAATACCAATGAACCAGATACTGAAGACACATCTGCGGACCACTACGGATTGCACGCAGCCACGCACGGGCCACTGGCAGAGACCTGTACCCCGGCAAGGGGCGCTAGTCCTGCTCCGCCAAGCCACAGCCCTTGAGCACGATGTGTGTCACCGTCTCCACGCCTGTTGCGAAGTGTTCGGCGGTCAATCGCTTCACACCAAGAACGCTTTTGATGAGCTGTTCGAAGTCAGCGTAGTACTGCGTAGTGCCCCAGAGCAGAAAGAAGAAGTACCGGGGGTCGACCGCATCCATCTTTCCCGCTTTGATCCAGGACTCTATGACCGCGCATTTCTCATCCGTGAGCGCCTTGATCTCATCGACTTCCTCGGCGGTCAACATGTCAGAGCCGCGGATGATTTCTTTGGAGAAGATCTTCGATGCCACCGGATGCCGCCTCGAGTACTCGATCTTCTCGCGAATGTAGGCGCTGATCGCCTCCTTCGGTTCACGGTCCTCTGCTATCTGTTCAAAGGCGTTGATCCATTCATTGCGCAGCTCGGTGATGATCCGGCGGTAAATCTGCCGCTTGGAGGAAAAGTAGTAGTAGAGATTCGGGCGCGGCAGATTGGCGGCACGGGCAATGTCGTCCATGCGTGTGCCGTGGAACCCACGGGTCGCGAGGAGTTTCTCCGTGGCCCTGAGGATGGTGATTTCTTTCTTGTCGCGTGGATTCAACTCGCGTGGCATTTCAGGCGCCTCTCAGTTGTGATCGTGCAATCATTGCTACTCGCACTGAACATCATAGCGAGCCGACCACCGCAATCAAGTGGGTATCGGCGATGACGGTTTCTTTGAGGTCGGCCCTGCGTGATTTGCTTGCGGACTGGAGGAATGACCTGATGCCCGAATGGCGAGCCGTTCTGGACGGCATCGAACCCGACTTTGAGGCGGTCGATGCAGGACTCGAACTCAACGCCTGGGAACCCATTTTTCCCTCAAGGAGACATTTCCGCCTGCCGGGGGCGCCGGAAGGGGCGCACCTGTTTCGGGCATTCGATGACATAGGGCCGCGGGATGTTCGCTGTTTGTTGCTGGGCCAGGACCCCTATCCAAGCATCTCCTTCAGCACCGGACGATCCTTTGAAGATGGCGAGCATCGGCACTGGAGCGAAATGAACAGCATGCGCTCGAACAGCATGCGAAGCCTCATTCAATCCATATACGCCTATCGAACAGGGCAGCCAACCTACGCGCAGGGCATCGACGCCTGGCCACAGACGCTGCGCGCGATCGAGGACCGTGTCAATGGCTTCCCCGGACCCTCGGAACTTGCCCAGACCTGGGTGGACCAGGGTGTGCTGCTGCTCAACGCCAGCCTCACGCTGAGCCGCTTCTCCGTTCAGGGCGACCCGCAT
>CAZNYE010000315.1:0-9269 GCA_964577185.1 uncultured Pseudomonadales bacterium
GAATTGCTTCGCCGGTTTCAGCACTTTCCAATGGCATTGTGAACAGCATTGGCGATGTACTGCGTAGAAGAGCCTGTGCGCAAAATCATCTGGAGATTCCCAATTACATGAAACGCAGCCTTCCTTACCTTGCCATGATCTCCGCGGCCACGCTGTTCCTTGCCTCCACAGTGATCGCTGGAGCCGACAAGGGTGCGCGTACCTGGTTGTCTAAATCGTCAATAGGCGCTGGCGAAAAACCTATTGTCGAAATCGAAGAGCTACGAGCCTCGCAAAGCCGGAAGCTTAAGAGGCTTGACGAAGACGGTGACGGCAGCGTCAGCCGAGAGGAGTTTCGAACTGGCGCTCCGTTGCAGCGCGAAGAGCGCGGAGTTGCTATCGAAGCAATAGAAGAGCTTGCGCTTGATGCCGCCCAGAATATCGAGATCAAGCGTATCAAAGAGCGGGTCCTGTCTTGGACGGATGACGGAAACCCTTCAAACCCTCCTCCGGAGCAGCGCGGAATCATCATTCGCAGGGTTCAAGGAGTAGATCTTGGTGAAGACGCTGATGTGGATGAGCTAGATATCCTTGCCGACCCTGGCCACTTTTGGCGCCCGATGAGTTACGTGCTGCCGGACCATTGGTCCGGTATCGATAGAACCAAATGGTTCGACATAGTAGATGCCAATGAAGACGGCGTGCTCGATAGGGACGAGGTGGCGGGCGCGCACGAGCAACTGCGTATCCACAGGCTTGACCAGAGGTTTGATAAGCTTGATGCGAATAAAGATGGTCAGCTCAACGACGAAGACATCGATTCGCGCCTTCAGAAAATACAGGCACTCGATGAAGACGGAGACGGCAGCGTTTCTCATCGAGAGCTGGGCGACTTGATGCGCCTGCTCGGCGAGAACCGGATGATCGATCAAGCTCACGTCATAAGGCTACGCCGCGACAATGGCCATCGCTAGCGCAGAACCATATCGGCTGAACTGGATGGCAAAAGCCACAGGCGGTAGCGAGCCGCTCGACGAAGCCTTAATGAAGGCCATCGAGAAAGGAGACAAGGACGCTCTCAACACGCTCATGACTCGGCATATGCGTCCGATATACGCCTTTGCCCTCAATCTATCCCGCAATCCAGACGACGCTGAGGATTTAACGCAAGAGACTTTCGTGCGCTGTTGGACCAAGGCGCACACCTATAAGCCCGGACGAGTCAGGGTATCCACCTGGCTGCACACCTTGACGCGCAACGCGGCCATCGATGCTTTCCGTCGTCGTCGATGGATCCTTGAAAGTGAATCCGACACCTTGGGGCGGGGCCTCGACAAGTACCCCGGCGACTCCTCGCCCGAGGATGCCTTGGAAGAAGAGGAGCGCGAACGGATGTTCAAGACTTCTTTGAATAGCTTGCCCGAACGGCAGCGAACCGCCTTGCTGCTGTGCTACATCAAGGGCTTTTCAAACCGTGAGGCGGCAGCGGTGCTGGGCATCTCCCTGGACGCCCTTGTTTCCCTGCTCGCCCGTGCTAGGCGTACGCTGAAATTGAGCGTCGCCGAGCTTGAATCAGGAGGGAATCAACCATGAGCTCGGATTCATTCGCAGCAGGAGACCAAGAAATCATAGAGCGATTGCGGAGTTCGCACGCGTTTTCTGTTGATGCCCATATCCATCCCCGAATAGAGCGTCGCATACGCACAGCCGTGTTCGAGCGCATCGAAGAACGAGCGCGGATGGCAGACTGGCTTTTGCGTCCGCTCTGGCGACCTGTTCTCGCCGCGCTCCTTCCCTTTGCCACTGGGCTCGCGTTTGGTCAAAGCGATTACTTGATTGAAACGCCATTGCACTTGCAGCCCGAGCAGTCCATTCACCTGGTCACCTCGATTGATGCGGCGGATGGTCTGCTGAGGTATTTCGCGGCGCAAGAGGGCGGGGAGGCGGAAGTCGAAAATGTCGAATAACAGCACACTGAAATGGCTTGTCATCGCACTTGCGATTTCCCTCTGCCTGAATCTTGCCTCGGTCGGATTTGTGATAGGTCGCCAAACGCACGAGCACAGCAACGATGTGTTAGTGACACCGCAGACTATCGCGCTTCAGGCGCTTCCAGAAGAGCGATTGCGGCAACTCATGGTGCAACTTTCGGAATCCATAGATCCTGTACAGCAAGACATGCTGCGATTGCGCACAGCTCGTGGCGAACTTCACCGGCTGCTCATGTCGGACCCTTTCAACCACGAAGCCTTTGCGCACAAGCTTGAAGAGCTCACGGCGAGCGTCGCACGTGTGCATGGACACAGCAATTCATCGCTGGTACGGATCACCATGCACCTGACACCCAACGAACGTCGCCTCGTGGCCAACATGATCGAACGCCCGCGTTTGGCGGGACCACCCGCGCAATTCTGGATTCAAAGAAGTGTCAACGAACGATTCGACCCAGGACAGCCGGTCGAATACGAACTCCGCTTGGCGTCAAGACAAGGCGACCGCTAGGCGACGCATCTCCGGGTTTTCCGCAGGCGCACAAGTGATCAATTGATTCGCGTTCGGATGCCTCGGGGCGTTGGTGCGTTTATCCTATGCTTTCTTGGAACAATCCGATAACCTCGCCATCAAGTCGCTGCATCTCGCTCAACACTCAGCCATCTCTGGGGAGGTGCGCATACCCGGCTCCAAGAGCCTGACCAATCGCGCCCTCTTGCTCGCCGCCCTGTGCGAGGGCACCACCCGCATTCGCGGTGGCCTGCGAAGCGAGGACACCGACTTGATGAAGGGCGCCCTCACGCAACTCGGCGTAGAGGTCAATGAAGACGCCGAGTCATTGACAGTCGTCGGGAACGACGGCGTCCTAGGTCGCGAAGGAGATGACAAGAAGCTCTATCTTGGACTGGCCGGCACGGCCTACCGACCCTTGAGCGCGGCCTTGTCGGCCGGAAACGGAGTCTATGAACTCGATTGTTCAATGCGAATGCGCGAGCGCCCAATCGCCCCATTGGTAAATGCGCTGCGCACACTCGGCGCAATGATCGAGTATCTCGATGAGGGTGGATTTCCGCGGGTGCGCGTGACTGGTGGCAGACTTGAGGGGGGTGTCGTTCAAGTGCCGGGCGAACTAAGCAGTCAGTACCTAAGTTCGTTGCTGCTAGCGGCTCCGCTTGCAAGCAACGAGGTACTCATTGAAGTGCCGGGAGAGCAGGTTTCGAAGCCCTATGTGGATATGACGATTCGACTGATGGAAAAGTTTGGAATCTCGGTGCAACGCGACACCTATCGTCGCTACTTGATTCGACCCGGCACTTATGTATCGCCGGGAACATGCGATATCGAGGCCGATGCCAGCAGCGCCAGCTACTTCCTGGCCGCCGGAGCCATTGCCGGCAAGCAGCTTCGCATCACCAACCTCGCCACGGAAAGCCTGCAGGGGGACTCGGGCTTCGCGGATACCTTGCGGCAAATGGGGGCAGATATTGTTTCCGATTCCAGCGGCACCATGGTGAATCGGGCACCGCTCCACGGTCTGGATGTCAACCTGAATCACATGCCCGATGCAGCCATGACACTGGCGGTCACCGCGCTCTTTGCCGAAGGAGCAACCCGTATCAGCGGTATAGGCAACTGGCGTATCAAGGAATCTGACAGGCTTGAAGCCATGTGCGCAGAGCTGACGAAACTTGGCGCCAAGGTGAAAGCCTGCGACGACAGTATCGAAATCCAACCGCCGCAAACACTGCGCCAAGCACGCATCCGCACCTACGGCGACCACCGTATGGCCATGTGTTTCTCGTTGGTGTGCTTTGGCACCGGCCTTGAAATCGAACACCCGCAAGTCGTGAGTAAAACTTTTCCGGATTTCTTCAACGTGTTCGTGCGGCTTCTGTGCTAATTCGGGCATGTCGAAATGATGAAACAACCAAGCAAGGCGCTATCTCAGGGCAAAATGACAACGCTAGACAATTTGCGTGAGAGCGCGTAGAGTGGTGTCATCGGAATCGGCATGCCGGATGGGCCGGCATTGGTCACTTCGTGGCAGAAACAACGAGGGGAGCAAAGTGAAATTCAACTGCAAACAGGGGCGAACCGGACTGGTACTCTCACTCGCCGCGGTCTTGTCCGCATGCGGTGGAGGCAATTCGGACTCCGCTGAAGGAGGGAACCAACCCACTGAACCGTTGACCCCGAGAGGCTGGGAACTCGTGTGGTCAGACGAATTCGACGGCAATTCCCTCAACGCCGACAATTGGAACGTTCAGACGGGCGACGGCACCGCCGAAGGCATCCCGGGTTGGGGAAACAATGAACTGCAAAGCTACCAAGCCGAGAATATCAGCCTTGCAGGCGGCAATCTGATCATCACGGCGCGACAACAACAGGCTGCCAATGGGAGAGGGTACACCTCGGCACGAATCAACACATCCGGCAAGCTCGACATGAAGTACGGACGGGTTGAAGCGAGTATTCAAACTCCGCCCGGGCAAGGTCTGTGGGCCGCGTTCTGGATGCTGCCAACGGACTCTCCCTATGGTGGCTGGGCAGCGGGTGGAGAAATCGACATCATGGAGATCTTCTCCAGAGATCCGGCTCCCTTCACCCAAGCCGTGATTCATTATGGCATGGCGTGGCCATTGAACGTGTTCAGCTACAAGAAGTACGACCAGTATGACCCTGCCGATGGATTCCACACCTATGCGCTCGAATGGGATGAACGGGAGATTCGATGGTTTGTAGATGGGAATCACTTTCACACAATCTCCAACACGACCTATTGGAGCCTCTACAAGGACTCCGCCACCAATGCCCATACGCTTGGCGGAGACTCGGCACCCTTCGACTCACCCTTTCATCTGCTGCTGAATCACGCGGTCGGTGGAAACCTTCCGGGAGATCCTGTGCCTTCGGCGCTTCCCGGCGAAATGCGCGTCGATTATGTGCGCGTATACAAGTGCAACATCAACCCCGACGCGGGAACAGGATGCGATGGGTTTAAAGATCTCGTGGACCCAAATGTCACCGCTCCCCTGCCGCAAAGCCCGTTCCGAACCGAATATCTGCTGTATGCCGAAAATGCCGGGCCGGTAACCTTCCCGGGCGTGGAAGAGACTCTTCCCCTGAGTATTGGCGTCTGGGACAACGGTGGCGCACTCGGCATCTCGGAAGTGGATTCCGGCGACGATCATGGCGTGGTGATCGATTTGTTCACGCGCGGCGGCGGAAATATCAACTTGCACGCAACGGACAATTCAAGACAGCAATTCTTTGGCATGGGAGAGGCTGCGCATCCCGGCAATTACGCCGGAGAGGTGCAATTCGACCTCTACGTGTACTCAGGAGAAACTGATCTCACCAGTGGGTTTCAAGTGAAGCTTGACAGCGGCTTCCCAGACCTCGGATTCGTTGAAATCCCGTTCGCCGATGTCCCCAAAGAC
This sequence comes from uncultured Pseudomonadales bacterium, assembly GCA_964577185.1. GTDB lineage: Bacteria > Pseudomonadota > Gammaproteobacteria > Pseudomonadales > Azotimanducaceae > Azotimanducus. The sequence goes on from CAZNYE010000315.1 coordinate 5,412, forward strand.
GAATGGACCACTGTGACCGTTCAGATTAGCGACATCGCACATTCAGACAATCCATTTGGAGGCAGTCCGGTCGACCTTTCGAGCGTGCTGAGTCTCTTTGTGCTTGAACCAACAAGTTCGGCGCACCTGCGCGTGGACAATATCAAGATCCTTTGCGCCCATCCTGAAGAGAACGGATGTGGAATCACGCCTCCGTCGCCTCCTCCCCCACCATCGAACGAGCCGTTCGATGTGTATATCGACTCCGTGAATCCGGTCTGGGATATGGGAATCAACGGGGCTGACTCGGGTTCCGGATGGGCGAACTATTCCGACGGGGCAAATCCAGCGAACAAGTCCCAGTGGCGGGAGGTGACCACTTCTGACCCGGCGCGCGGGCAAGTTCTCGAAGTCTCCTTTGCGGGCGGAGCCGAATTTGGTGTCTGGTTTATACAAGCGAGCACTGGAGTGGATCTGAGCGCCTATGCGGATGGCTTTGTGAGTTTCGACATCAAGGTTGAAAATTACAGCCAGGATTCGCCGGGCATGACCATGAAAATAGACTGCGTATTTCCGTGCACCAGCGGTGACCAACGGATCGGACGTGTCGGTGATGGGGAATGGGAAACTGTGATGATTCCGCTTTCGCAACTCCTTGCGGGTGGTCTGAACATCGCCAATGTGAACACCGGCCTGGTGATCTTCCCGACGAGCCAAGACGTGCCTCTCACGTACTTACTGGACAATGTACGCTGGATTCCCGCGGAAGAAACCGGGCCGCCTTCGCCTTCAGTTGGTGGCGAAATCGAGATATTTGCAGACACAGTTTCCGCGGACTGGTTCCTTTGGGATTGCTGCGGAGGTGCGACCTTCGCCGAAGTCGATGACGATGACTCACACGGAAAGGTTGTCGAACTGGCATTCAATGGCGCGGGCACAGTGACCGGGTTCCAAGCGGTGACGAGCGTCGATGCATCCGACCTCGCTTCCGGCACATTGGAGTTCGAGTTCAAAGAGGTCTCCGGGCCTCCAGAGGGTGCCGTGTGGAGGCTCAAGGTTGAGAGCACCGATGCGGCAACCTTTGTTGATATTCCGCTTACCCAGGGCGGCAACCCCGAGCCTGGCGCAACCTGGCAGACATACAGCTACAGTCTCAGTGGTGACCTTGCGGGTCTGGACCTCGCCACCCTCAAACTGGTGATGGTGTTTCCGGACTGGGGGAATTCGGCGGGCGCGGTCGCGCGAATCGACAATGTACGCCTAGTCTCGCCCGGCACAGACCCACCAGTGACCGCTGAAGACATCGAGCTATTTGCGGACGAGGTTTCTGAAGATTGGTTCCTGTGGGACTGCTGCGGAGGTGCAACCTTCGCCGAAGTCGACGACGAGGATGCTGGCCATGGCCGGGTCGTTGAATTCAAGTTCAACGGCGGGGGCACTGTGACCGGATTCCAAGCGACGACCAGCGTTGATGCATCTGGCTTGGCCTCCGGATCGCTTGAGTTTGACCTGAAAGAGGTCTCCCCACCTCCCGATGGAGCGCAGTGGCGTCTAAAGCTTGAGAGTACCGATGCGGCAACCTTTGCGGAGGTTGTACTCACACATGCGGGGAATCCGCAACCCGGTTCGGCCTGGCAGAAATACCGTTTCAGCCTTGATAGCGACCTCGCGGGACTGGACCTCGCCAACCTCAAGCTTGTGATGATATTCCCTGATTGGGGGAATTCGGCAGGTGCCGTGGCGCGAATTGATAATGTTCGTCTGGTTTCCGGGCAATAGGGGGTAAATACCATGTACAAGGCATCAGGAATTCAAACGGGACCAATTGCACCGCTCTGGTGCGCGGTTGTGGCTTCCCTGCTTCTTTGCGCAGTGCCGATTCAAGGACTGGCGCAGGAAGCGAGCGAATCAGAAGTCGAGGAACCGGCGATCGAGGAGATTATCGTCACCGTCGAAAGGCGTGCCCAGAATCTCCAGGATTTGGGTGTGACAGCATACAACTTCATGGGCGAGGACCTTGCCCTGCTCGGTGCCCAAGACATCACCGATTTGAGCGAACTGGCGCCCGGGCTCGAAATCGGCAATAAGGGAGGCAACGTGGAAGTCTGGATTCGGGGGGTGGGATCGTCGAACAACACCGAGCTCGGAGATCCGGCCGCGGCCTTTCATTTGGACGGTGTCTACATTCCGCGTACCGCCGGCATCGGCTCAGCATTCTTCGACATAGCGCGTGTGGAAGTCAATGTTGGCCCGCAGGGCACGCTCCGGGGGCGCAATGCCACCGCCGGCTCCATCAACGCCATCCCCTGGCGGCCAGGGCTCGGCATGCTCGATGGGTCCATTGAAGTTGAATACGCGGACTATGATCAGCAGGTGTATCGCGGTGCCATCAACTTGCCGCTAGGTGATTCAGTCGCACTGCGGATCGCGGGATTTTCAATGGAGCATGACTCCTATTACAACGACGTGGGCCCATTGGGCCTAGAGACCGCTGAAGCGGCAGACAACCAAGGCTATCGTGCGCAACTCTACTTTGAGCCGACCGACCGGCTGCGAATATTGCTTGCTGGAGACCTTGTAAAAGAAGGAGGGACCGGCTGGACAGGCACCAACTATGCAAACCCACTTGGCAATGGGGTGCATCCAAGCGATATCGAAGACCCACGCGATGTCTACGCGCGCGCCTTCACCCCGGAACTTGATACCGAGCATTGGGGCATCAAGCTTGAGGTTGTCTACGATTTCGACTTCGCGACCCTGGAGTACACCGCAAGCCGCCGCGATCTCTTGTACAACTATGACGCGGCCACTCCCTTGACTCCAGACTGGCTTGGTGTCGCCAACGTGCTTCAGCCGGTGGACGAGGTCTACGACAACTGGTCCCGGTTCGAATTCGTCACAGACAGCGTATCCGACATTCATGAACTGCGTTTTTTCGGAGACACCGCTCGCACCTCCTGGACCGCGGGACTCTTCTGGTTTGAAGAGGATCAATACACCTTTCTCGGCTCGGTGGGTGATCGTGGACTGTTTTTCCAAGGAACGGAGTTCAATCAGCCAGATACTGATTCGTCGTCCGGTTCAATATACGGCGATCTGACTTGGGATATGAATGAGCGTACCCGCCTTACATTTGGCCTGCGTTACTCAGATGAAGAGAAATCCCGCGTGGGAGTCAATGCCCGTTACGCCTTCGCACTCGGTGGTCGGAACTTTTCCTGCTGCGGCGGTGTGCGCCTCGGCACGGAAGGTTTCGAGTTTGCTGCTCGTGGGCGCACCATCTTTGAACCCGATGCCGATGGCGACGGCATGGTTTCCGATGACGAGTACCTAGCCTTTTACTATGACGGTATTGCGCAGTTCGGTGCGCGTGACAATGTCGAATCCATCTTGGCCAAGGGCACCTACGGCGGTGGCGCCACGCAGGCAGAAAAGGTTGCCTGTGTGGACACGTTGAATCAGGATGATTTCTTCTGTCCGCCAGACGGCTTATTCAGTTTTGTCGCCATCATCAACCCAAATTCCTCCATCACACCGCAAATGGGAGAAATGTCCAACAATTTCCTCGATTGGAGGGCACGGGTTGAATATGACATAGATGTCGACACCCTAGCCTATGCCATGGTCTCGACGGGTCACAAATCGGGTGGATTTAACGACACCTTTACCGGTGAAACCGGATTGCCGGTCGCGCCGACCTATGATGAGGAGCAGGTACTGGTGTACGAATTCGGCTACAAGAGCGAATTCGACCTTGGGAGTATCCCGACGCGATTCAATGCTTCCGGCTTCTACTACGACTACGGCGATCAGGTGTTCACTTCGCTGCTGTCGGTCGAACAAGCACTGGATTTCTCAGCAGGTGGTGTCACCCTGGTG
>CAZNYE010000316.1:0-2413 GCA_964577185.1 uncultured Pseudomonadales bacterium
ATTCCTTGCCGAAGCCCGAGCGCTTGATGCCGCCGAAGGGCGCGTGCACATCGGGTGCGATCAGGGCGGCGTTCACCGCCACCGAACCCGTTTCGAGCCGCGAGGCCAGGCGATAGGCCTTGCCGCGATCAGAGGTGAACACCGCGCCGGCGAGACCATAGTCTGAATTGTTGGCGATGGCGATGGCTTCGTCGTCGCTGTCGAATCCGAGCACGGCAATCACCGGGCCGAATATTTCCTGTTGGCACACGGGACTGTCGGGGGAGAGACCGCTGATCAGGGTCGGTTCGTAGAAGAAGCCCCGATCCAAATGCGCCGGACGGCGTCCACCGCACTCGACCTTGCCGCCCTCGTCCTTTGCGAGTGCCACAAAGCGTTCGGTGCGTTCAAGCGCGGCGCGTGAAATGAGCGGCCCCATGGCGTTGTAGCTGTTGGCTGGGTCGCCCACCGGCATGGCCCAGAACATTCGCTTCACGCGCTCGATATAGTCGCCTAGCACCGAGTTGTGCACTATGTGTCTGGTGCAGAGTCCGCAACCCTGTCCGGTCATGGTGGTGGTGTTGGCGGCGCCAAAGAGCGCGGCGGTGGCGAGGTCCGCATCGGCCAACACGAGCGATGCCGACTTGCCGCCGAGTTCAAGCAATACGCGCTTGAGTCCCGCTGCCGCGCTGCCCATGATCTTGCTGCCAACGGCATCCGAGCCTGTGAAGCTGATGAGGTCCACGCCGTCATGACTGGTGAGCTGTGCGCCAATCGAAGCATCGCCAAAAATAATGTTGAGTACTCCGGTCGCCAATCCGCTCTGCTCGGCATAGTCCCCAAGCCGCATGACCTCAAGCGGTGTGACTTCCGACCCTTTCAGCACAACAGTATTGCCCATGACAAGCGCAGGCACGATCTTCAGTAGGCTGAGCATAAAGTTGGCGTTGAAGGGTGTGATGGCGGCGACCACGCCGAAGGGTTTGCGGATCACGCTTGACGCCGAGGCCAGATGGGTCGCACCGGCGTTCAGGGGATTGGGCGCGATGGCGACTGGCGTTTGTTCATTCAAATCCTGGCGTGCGAGCGCGACTTGTTGCCGTGCGATGGCCATGGCCATATCGAAATGCACCTGCAGGGTGATGGCGAACGAATGACCCGACTCAGCGACGATGCAGCCGAGAACTGCCGCCTTGTCGGCTTCGATTGCGTTCAGGAAGGCATCAACCAGGTCGCAGCGTTCGCGGCGCTCGCGGTGGCGCCAATCGCCTTGGTCGAAGGCTTGTCGCGCCGCGGCAATGGCGGCATTACAGTCGTCAGCGTCTGCCATGGGCACTTCGCCGATGACCGCTTCATTCGCTGGATTGACCACGGGCGACCGGAGGCTGCTCTGTGTCGCCCGCCATTGCCCGTCAATGAAAAACTTGTCGTACCGCATGGCCTCCTCCGATGAAAGGAACGATGCCTCAGATCATGCCTGAAGCCGCCGCCGAGAGGATGGCCGCCTGCGAACCGCCATCGTTATAGAGGCTCAAGCCCACGACGGCGCTGGCGCGCGGATGGTTGAGAAACACCATGGCGAAGGCCTGTTCCGCCGCCGTCGTCGAGCGACCCAAGGGCTGCGGAATCATGTCGAGCGCATCGCCAGCGGCCTCGCGAAACTTGGGCAGCATGGGGGTCTCGGTGAGACCCGGACAGAGGAGATTCATGCGAGTGCCGCGCTGAATATAGCGCGTTGAGTTGATGGTCGCCCAGGCCGTCATGGCACCCTTGGCCGCCACATAGGAGTCTCCGATGCTCTCCAGATTGGCTTCGGCCCATGCGAGACCTTCCTGCATCGAAGCGCTGTTGATCAAGGGAGACAGGCGCGCCGCATCCTGCACCCAGCCGATGGTGAGCGAGGAGATGATGGCGGCGGCGCTCGCGTCCTCGAATTTCGGCAGCATGGCTTCAATCAGATAGCGGTTGCCGAGAAAGTTGACCTTGATAACATCCAGGGCGGGAAAGGTCTGCGGCAGGCCGGCACAGCAGAAGAGCGCGTAGACGGATTTGTCCTCAAGTGCATTGACGAAGGCATCGATGCTCTCGGGTTCGCCGAGGTTCATGTGGCTGCCGGAAACGCCTTCATTGGGGATGTCCCTAATGTCGGCCCCGATCACCTGGGCACCCAAGTCCACAAGAATTTCGCACACGGCCGCACCCATGCCGGAAGCGGCGCCCGTCACCACCACACGGCGCGATTGATAATCATTGCAGTCATTGCCAAACATTTGTTGTCTCCTGTGGATTGGGTGTCTGGGCGTCTACGCATCCCACCCAAGCGGCAAGGCGTTGAGACCCCAGATGCCGATGTGGAATTCCAGATCTTCCGGCCTGACCACATGAAACTGCGGAATCGCATCGAGCCATTCTTCAACAAGTATGCGCATTTCAA
>CAZNYE010000317.1:0-4218 GCA_964577185.1 uncultured Pseudomonadales bacterium
CCGCACGAGCGAGAAGAAGCTGGAGAAGTCGTAGATACAGATTCCATCGGGGATCTCACCGAGCACCCCCTTCGGCCCGTCGTCGGCGGCAACTTTGTTGCACTCCAAGTCCGCTCGAGAACCCCTTGCGCCGGCGACATCGCCTCCATTCGGCATGAAATAGCTTGGCGTCGGTGCTCCAAACCGGAGTGGAATATACCGTCCGGGTTGGCCGAAGGTCGACAGGCCAGATTGTCCATAGGTCTCGTACCGGTCACCGATCGTCAGGCCTCCCCGATCAAGATAGCTGGCAGCAACGGAAACAACCCCGCCGCCTGTATCGCGCCCGGCGCGCAAGGCAAAAAGCGCGTCGGTTTGTTCGCCCGTTTCATCGTCTGTGGCGTAGTCAACCTGGAACTCCAGACCCGGATCTCTTTTCGTGATGAAATTGACCACGCCCGCGACCGCGTCAGACCCGTACAGGGAAGATGCTCCATCCTTCACCACTTCGATCCGTTCAAGCGCGATGTTGGGAAGCAAGCCTTGAATGTCGACGTAACCGCCGCCGCCGTTGTCATACGCGGAATTGAGAAGCCGCCTGCCATTGACTAGTACCAGGGTCGCGCTGTTGCCGAGGTTTCTCAAATTGACACTGGCATTGCCGACCCCGTTGTCATCACCGTAAAAGGCAGTGGAGGAAACGCCAAGGGATCCGGAGTTAAAGGTCAGGCTGGTGATTACGTCCTTGAGATCCATGGCGGCGATGCGCGACAAGTCCTGTTGATCGATCACGCTCACCGGACTCGGCAAATCGTCCGTTGACTGGCTCAGGTAGGTGCCGGTGACCACCAATTCTTCGATGGGTTCATCCTCTGCCACACCTTGAACGGCGAGCAACGAGCCCAGCCAAGTGAAGATCAACAGAGTCGATAGCGAATGACAGTGCTTCATGTTTGTTTCCTTCCTTCTTTTGTGCAGCGACCTGAGAACGAATGGCCCCATGCTGTGGGAGTCCGGTCGACGCGGACGCCCCAAGTGTCCCCTCTCTCTTTGAGCAAGCTACTCTAACGAACTCTCGCGGAACTGCGCAAGCCGCAAAGTTGCGCAAAGTTGCAGTGAAATCGAGAAATTCCACTGTGCACACTCGAGAGAAGGGCATAAGGCACCTTCAGGTTGGCGGGCACAGGGGTTGGTAGAATGCCCCGCAACGTGATATTGACTGAGCAATGACACCGACCCCAGAGCACATCAGGCATGACTGGGAGATCGACGAGATCTTGGCACTATTCCAGCAGCCGTTGAACGACCTCCTATTCGAGGCGCAGTCAGTGCATCGCCAATATCATCGCGCCAACGAAGTGCAGATCAGCACGCTACTCAGCATCAAGACCGGAGGCTGTCCGGAGGACTGCAAATACTGTCCTCAGAGTATTCATTACGACACTGGGCTCTCCGCCCATAATCTGCTCTCCGTAGAAGATGTTGCAACGGCCGCAAGAAAGGCCCGCGACGCCGGGGCCACACGATTCTGTATGGGCGCAGCCTGGCGCAATCCCACCAATTCACAGACGCACAAGGTCGGGGAGCTCATAGAAGCGGTCAAGGGGCTGGGAATGGAGACCTGTGCGACCCTGGGAATGCTGACCGACTCTCAAGCGCGGACCCTGGCGGAAGCCGGACTCGACTACTACAACCACAACCTCGACTCCTCGCCGGAGTACTATCGCCAGATCATCACTTCCCGGACATACCAGGATCGACTGGACACCCTGGAGAATGTGCGAAACGCGGGCATACACCTGTGCTGCGGAGGCATTGTCGGCATGGGTGAATCGCGAGAGGACCGGGCCGGTCTTCTGCAACAGCTCGCAAACCTGCCCGAACACCCAAAGTCGGTGCCGATCAACAATCTGGTGCGAGTCGAGGGTACGCCATTGCATGACACGGAGCCCTTGTCACCGCTTGAGTTCGTGCGCTGTATCGCCGTCGCCCGCATTCTCATGCCGGCCTCGGTCATTCGACTATCGGCAGGACGCACCGACATGAGCAAGGAAACCCAGGCGCTGTGTTTCTTAGCCGGTGCCGGTTCCATCTTCTGCGGCGATCAACTACTCACAACACCAAATCCAAGTTTTGACGAAGATATGGAGATGTTTCGCTATCTCGGTCTTACTCGGCGCGAGGATCTTGAACCGGTCGCCCGGTGACCCATTCAAGATGCCCGTCGCGCCAATTGGCTCCAGCGGCGATTCGCGGCCGAGATGATGGCCAGCAGCGATGCGGTGATGGTGTTCGTGCTCCTGCCGATGCCATAGCACTGCCCAGCAGCTTCGCCCGTATCCCGTGCGGGATCGTCGATGCACATGATGCACAGCGCCTCGGCATCCTTGCCCGTCGAAAGCGAAAGCTCACGATAATCAAGGATGTTGACTGACTCATTGAAGGCTTCAACGAAGCCATTGACAAAGGCCTCGATGGGACCCGACCCCCTGGCGCGCAAGAAGTTCGTCCTGTCTCCAGAGCGCACATGCGCCGTGCAGCGCTGATCTCCGAGCTCATCTCGATCCAAGTCGTAGTCGAGCAATTCAAAGGGTTCGGCGCTCACCTGGTATAGCTTGAACAACTCGTCGAAGATCTCTTGAGGCTTGACTTCGCGATCAAGCGTCTCTGTGAGCTCCTGGATGTGGCGACTAAATTCGATCAGCATGGGTCGTGCCAAGGCGACTCCAAAGTGCTCTTCAAGCACGAAACCAACACCGCCCTTGCCGGATTGGCTATTCACACGCACTGATTCTTTGTAAGACTGACCCACGTCGCTTGGATCTATGGGCAGGTAGGGGACTTCCCAGCGGTCCCGGTCCACAGCCGCCATGCCCTTGCGTATGGCATCCTGATGCGAGCCGGAGAAGGCGGTGAACACCAGATCGCCAGCATAGGGGTGGCGCTCGTGCACCGGGAGTTTGTTGATCCGCTCCACAGTCTGGCGAATCGACGGCATTTCGCGAAAGTCGAGTTCGGGATCTATGCCTTGCGAAAAGAGATTCATGGCCATGGTCACGAGATCGCAATTGCCGGTTCGTTCACCATTGCCAAAGAGTGTTCCCTCTACGCGCTCGGCACCAGCCATGAGCGCAAGTTCCGTAGCGGCAATGCCTGTGCCGCGATCATTGTGGGTATGCAGGCTAATGACCGCCGCCTCACGCGCCGAAAAGTTGCGGATGAACCATTCGATTTGGTCGGCATAGACGTTCGGCGTCGCCATCTCCACCGTCGAGGGCAGATTGATGATCATAGGCTCTTCCCTGGTCGCGCCCCACGCCTCCGCCACCGAATCGCACACCTCGACCGCGAAGTCGAGTTCGGTCGCTGTGAATGACTCGGGCGAATATTCGAAGGTGACATCCAGATCCGTCAATCCTTCAAGACGTTTCTTGACCAGTTTTGTACCCTCAACCGCGAGCTGTTCGATTTCATTGCGCTCCATGCCAAATACCACGCGCCGCTGAAGGGTGGAGGTGGAGTTGTAGAGGTGGAATATGGCGCGCTTGGCACCCGCGAGCGCCTCCACCGTGCGGTCAATCAATTCTTCGCGAGCCTGACACAGCACCTGTAGGGTCACCCAGTCCGGCACCCTTTCTTCTTCTATGATCTTGCGCAAGAAGTCAAAATCTGGCTGTGATGCCGATGGGAACCCCACCTCGATTTCCATGAAACCAATCTTGACGAGCAACTCAAAGAGCTCGAGCTTTTCGTCGACATCCATAGGATCTATCAGGGCTTGGTTTCCATCGCGCAGGTCAACGCTGCACCAGCGAGGGGCGCGGGTGAGTGTCGCGCTCGGCCACCGGCGGTCGGCAAGGACAATAGGCGCAAAGGCCTGATACTTGTGATACGGCATTTCGCCAACGGCTCTGCCTGATTGCAAGGTACTACTCATGATTTCTCTGTCCCGAAATGGCGGACTCCTTTGAGTCGAAGCGATTCGACTACTCAAAAGCGCCTGAATGACGTTGTGGTTGGGGTGATTGGGTGCGCGATGCGCCTATTTGTGAGAAATACTGCCGGGCCACGCCGGCAGGAGCAGAAGGAGTGCCAACAAACGCTCAGAACCGGTGAAGGATCTCGAAGAAGAATCCTTATGGGAATCTGTCAACATGAGAAAGGCGTCTGAACGAGTTAGATAATTGAAGGGGCGAACTATGAACTCGGATTGCTCGTAAGTCAAGGGGGGGTCGAAGG
>CAZNYE010000318.1:0-3378 GCA_964577185.1 uncultured Pseudomonadales bacterium
GTCTACCGCCATCTGCAAATGGATGCCGGCGACGCCACGGGCGAGTCCATCAAGCTCATGAATGAAAGCCTCGTGCGCGAAGACTTCAAAGAGGGCGTGCGCTCATTTATCGAGCGTCGGCCACCGAAATTCAAGCGCGTCGGTGCTGCCGCTTGACAGGTTTGCGAACTGGGCATGTCCGACGAGCGCATCGCAAGCGATATCGAGCAGCTCGATTGGCGTAGCCTCGTGGATGACCTCAATCGTTTATTGAGGCTGCGCACGACGCCCATTGGTATGAAACGGCTTGCATTGGAAGCGGACCTTGACAAAATTCCGAGGCTCCGTCGCCCGTCGAGTGTGCATACAGCCGATCAGCTTGTCGGACAGGCGGCGCGCAACGCATGGACGGTGGGATTCACCATGAAGGATCTCGTTGGAGCGCAATGCGGCGCCGTGCTCGGATTGCATCCGCGCAACGACGAGTGGTTGTCTGGAAAGCACATGGCTGGAGTATGGTTCGAGAATGAAGCAGATTCGAGTGCGCATCAGCACGCCATGGATGTGCCAAGTTTTGGCACCCATGAGGCCGTGGTGGTGAGTCCGCTCGCCTCAGGTCGCCTGAATCCTCCCGATATCTGTCTTATTTATGCGACACCGGCGCAAATGATCCTGCTCATCAATGGACTCCAGTGGAGCGGCTACAAGAAGTTTGAATGGGGCTGTGTTGGAGAGTCTTCCTGCGCCGATTCCTGGGGACGAGCACTCAAGACAGGACAACCAAGCGTTTCGATTCCCTGCTATGCGGAACGGCGCTACGGGGGTGTGCTCGAGGATGAACTGCTCATGGCCACTCCGCCGTCGTTCTTGCCTGGGGCAATCGCAGGACTTGAAGCACTGTCAAAGAATGGTTTGCGGTACCCCATTCCCGCCTATGGATTGATGTCCGACGCGCGAGCTGGTCTCGGACGAAGTTATGGATAGAAGGAGTTCCATGGTTCCCACAGAAGAAATCGAAGCGCTTGTTGGACACCAGTTTCCGGGAGGCGAATACACAATCGAACATTGGGAAAATTTCCTTCTCACTGAGTGCACCGGCGCGGACCTACTGCCAGATGCAATGGTGCATCCAGTTGCCCTGTTCCATGTACCCATCCTTGGTTCGGGCACTTCAATCGCAGAAATGTTTGCGCTTGGACAGGCTGACTCAGAATTTTCCATAGGCATCGAAAGCTATGACTGGGAGATATTTGCGCCACTCTTTGAGGACACGTGCTATCAGATTTCCGGGCGAGTCACCGAGGCCGGGCGACGCCAATATGACACCGGTCACACCTATGACCGGATCGCTTTTGAGTTCACGGTCACCGACCCGGAGGGAAAGGCAGCCTCCCGCTGCACCATCACTTGGCACTATCGGAGAGGACTGGGGACATGAGCGAGCGAGGCGCGCAAGATTCGAGTGTCCGGGTGGGTGATCAGATTCCAGAATGGGTCATGCCAAATGTGCTGCCCGAACGTATGCGCACCATGGCGGCCATACTGCGAGACCCCAACCCAGTGCATTGGGATCCCGATTCTGTCGAAGCCCTCGGCTTTGGTAAGCACACCATCAATCAAGGGCCGCTCGGACTCTCATACATGATTAACATGTTGCATAGCTGGCAAGGCGCGCGCAGCATCCGGCGCATCATCATGACCTTTCCGCAAGTCGTTCTCGACGGAGACCGCGCCACCGCACGCGGTGAAGTCACGGGGCTGCGTCTCGAGCAGGGTGAACGCCTCGCTGATTGCCGCATATGGCTAGAGGTTAAAGGACGCGGAGTCGCGCTTGAAGGAAGCGCGGTGGTTGCGCTTGAAGATTGGGATCTATTTTTCAATCAAGTCCCGTTGCGGTAGTAGTTGTCCCGCCATCGGGGTCAGTCCAGTAATATCAAAATCTATGAGATAGGGTCCGTCCGTTTCAAAGCCTTCCCTTGCCGCCTGCGAAAAACCCTCGGAAGTCTTGACGCGGCGACCCCTGACACCCAGGCCCTCTGCGAGCTTGGCGAAGTCGATCACCCCCAAGTCGGTGTTGTCCCAGCGACCTTCGAATCGGGCGGCCTGAAGTCCACGCAACACGCCATAGCCGCCATCGTTTATGACGATGCAACCAATCTCCGCGCATCCGCGCGGGCTTGCCACAGGAATCCCCAAATCGCCGAGCAGCTACGCTTGGTTGTCGAGTTCGTGAATATACCCTAGGCCCTTGCCTAGGAAACCCGTCTCCGATTGACCGGTCACGAGCAGCACCTGCGAACAGGCAACCTTTGCTTCGCAGAGCCCCGTGAAGGTGTTGGTCGTGCCGGGCCCGGTGCTACCGATCACGACACCCAACTCGCCGGTCACGCGCGCATAGCCGTCAGCCGCATGCGTCGCGGCCTGTTCGTGACTGGTATCGGTGATGCGGGTCACGCCCCTGCGACGTATGGCATCAAACATCGGCATGTTGTGAATGCTGATGATGCCCCAGGCACGGCGAACCCCGAGAGAGGCCAACCCCTCGGCAATGACGTCTGCTCCCGTGATGGTCATTTCATGGTCTCAATTACCGCAGAGTTCAGGCGCGGACTCTTCGAGCCCTAGGAATCGAAAGTAGTTCTCACCAAGCGCGATATTGCGAAACGCCGAGTCATCGAGATGCCGAAAAATGCGGCTGGTGTACTCCAGTTCCGCTCGGTAGAGCTCGTAGGGCGTCCAGGCCGATGCGACAAAGTCGGTGCCGGGAAGGAATCTATCCGAGTATTTGTGCAAGAAGGGCAGGTAGGCGCTGCGCCGGGCCGCGGTTGAAAAGATGGCGTCCTCGACAACCCGCCAAGAGAGGTCGATCATGAGCAGCGGGTAGGCATCAAGCCAGTCCTGCATCAGTTGAATATGCAGGTTCGGGTCTATCCGCGTGAGCTCCTTCGAAAGACCGAGGTGCATCCAAACGATTTTGTTCTGCGGATAGAGGCGCAGCACCTCCTGCATCCAATCCAGGTACTTGGTGGGTTCTTCATCGCTACCAAGATCGGCATGGATCGCCAATGGCATGCCGCGCTCCCTGAGTATCTTCATGAAGGGTGCCCACTCGGCAATCACTTCAATGGGAACCGGCACGTGCCCATTCCCAAAGAGCGCCTGTTTTACCAGGTTGACCTCCCCCATCCAACGGAAAGCACCCGGAAACTCATCGTCCAGCACGGCCATGCCGTGAAGCACCGATCGGGGATTCGCGAGATCGGGAAAGGTCATGGACAGGGTGAGGCGCACCCTATCGGACTTGGTGGTCTCCAATCCCAGCGCATTCAGAAAGTCATTCCTGAAACTTGGTTTCACCGGGACTCCAGGGCAATCAAGGTAGTAGCTACAGCCCGAGTC
>CAZNYE010000319.1:0-1610 GCA_964577185.1 uncultured Pseudomonadales bacterium
TGTCGGAGCCCTTGGTGCAGGCCGTGGGTGGGTCGAGAATCATTGTTGATCTGCCCGGCGTGCAGGACAGTGCGGATGCCAAGCGCATTCTGAACAAGTTTGCGAATCTTGAATTCAGGCTGGTGGCCGCACCTGATGCCAGCCTAGCGCGCATTGAGCGTTATGAGTACGAAGGACGCGAAGTACTACTGGAGCGCAACAACATAGTCACGGGTGATCGGGTCACCAATGCCGTGCAGAACTACGATCCAGAGACCAGTCTGCCGCAAGTGTCCATCGACTTGGACGGCGTGGGCGGAGAACTCATGAACCAGGCCACGCGCGACAACGTCGGCAATCAAATGGGCATTATCTTCATCGAGCGGGTGCCGGAGGTCGTGCGCACGGTAGTGGATGGTGAAGGGCAGATCGAGTACCGAAACGTCGAGCAACGCCGAGTCATCAACGTGGCCACCATTCAGTCCGCGCTTGGCTATCGATTCCGTATTACGGGATTGGGGCTCGGAGAGGCTCGAGACCTGGCATTGCTGCTTCGGGCGGGTGCCTTGGCCGTACCCATGTACATCGTCGAGGAGCGCACTGTGGGTGCTAGCTTGGGTCAGGAGAACATCGAGCGCGGGGCGCTTTCCATGATGATCGGTATGGTGTTGGTGGTGATCTTCATGCTCGCCTATTACAAGGTGTTTGGCCTTGCGGCGATTCTTGCCTTGAGCCTTAACCTCACGCTTATCGCGGCCATCATGTCCGTGCTTGGGGCGACGCTCACGCTGCCCGGTATCGCTGGAATAGTGTTGACCGTGGGCATGGCGGTGGATGCCAACGTGTTGATTTTCTCGCGCATCAAGGAAGAACTTGCGCGAAGTCCGCCGCAGGTGGCCATTCGTGCAGGATTCGAACGCGCCTTCCTGACCATTCTCGATGCCAATGTGACCACCTTCTTTGTGGCCATCATTCTGCTCACGATTGGTAGCGGTCCGGTGAAGGGCTTTGCCGTGACCCTGTCGATCGGCATAGTGACCTCGCTGTTCACCGCCGTGGTGGGTACACGATCACTGATACATCTCGTGTATGGGCGGCGGTCCGTGCGCAGGTTGGCGATCTAATCGGAGTCCGGTTCTCGTGCGCATTCCGCAAATAGACTTCATGGGGCAACGTCGCTTGGCGATGATTGTGTCCATCGCGCTGGTTTTGATTGGGGTGGCCGCGCTCGCGCTGCGCGGTCTGTCTCTTGGCCTGGATTTCACCGGTGGAGTGCTGGTGGAAGTGGGCTTCGACCGGGAAATTCAGCCCGAAGAGGTGCGCGTAGAACTTGCCGAGGCGGGATATGAAGAATCGGTGGTGCAGAACTTTGGCGGTGCGTCAACATTGCTTATACGCATGCCGACACAAGTGGACCGTGATCAAGCGGGGCTTGGCGACAGTTTGCTCGCGGTGATTCGCGAGCGGCATGAGAGCGCGGATTTGCGCCGGATAGACTTTATTGGGCCAGTTGTCGGCGAAGAGCTCCGAGAGCAGGGCGGTCTGGCCGTGCTTGTGGCGCTTCTCGTGGTGATGCTCTACATCATGTTCAGGTTTACCGGCAAGTTCTCCGTGGGCGCGGTGGTGGCCCT
>CAZNYE010000320.1:0-2111 GCA_964577185.1 uncultured Pseudomonadales bacterium
GGATGGCATGGGTCATGACCTGCCCGAGGTCCGCTGGCCGGTAATTGTGCAAGCCATCACCGAGCTGACAAGCGGGGCGTAGCTGTTGACCAAATGGCTGTTTGTTGCGCGTACTCGAAGGGCTTATTGTTCGTTATTCCAGCACCTCCCACCGGCCTCCTTTTCGAGGGCCAACTCTTCGCAGCCTGCCTTCCTCGGTCAGCTTTTTGCTCGCTCGCTCCACCGCTGAAACCGACTTGCCGATCTGAGTAGCTATTTCGGCCAGGGTAAGACTTGGGTGTGCGCTCAAGAGATTGATGATCCTATCCGGAGTTCTTGCCTGCGTTTCCACCAGCGTTTCTACCTGCGTTCTCTGCAATGCGCCTTCGCCGTCGCGAATAATGGGGGATACAGGCATATGTGCGGGACTCGCCCGAAACGTCACCATCAGCCCTGACATGCTGTTGTCATAGTCGGGTGGATCTATCCCGTGCTCGCCGCACTCGCGCCGAATCTTCTCAATTCCGCGCCCCCATGACTCGATGTATCCAGCGCGAAAAAACGCTCCAGCGATGAGCGGGTTGTATGGTGCCGAGGGATGTTTGCCCAAGAGCCGTTCAAGGGTCCAATCCTGAGGCAAGTGTCCGGGATTCCACACCACAATCCTGTCATCGTACACACTGATTTGAATGGGTATCCCGCTGCCATAGTCCTTGTGCACGATTGCATTGAGCAATGCCTCGCGAACTGCCGCATAGGGAAAGAGGAATCTCTCAATACGCTGAATCCCCCTATAGCTGATATGCGCTTTCAGATACTTTGTAAAAAGCAGTTCAATCGACCTTTCGGCCTGCTTAAACAGATTGCCGTGGATTTCATCTTGATATCTCAATTCATCGTCCGTCAAAAAGAACCCGATCTTGATATAGGCGCCGCCGACGAAGCGTTCTGGCTTATCGGAAAATAGTAGTGTGGAGGCGCGCTTGAGATACTCCCCCTCGCGGAGTTGCAGATTCTCAAGCAAGGCATCATCGCCGTTTCGAATCGCTTCGACGCTGAGGCGCCCGCTTTCCTTCGCTCTCGACCTGAACATTTGCAGAGAGCCGTGACTGCAATCTTCAATACGAAATCCGGGCACCGGCGCATCATCCCAATGCCGCCCCTGCTTGCGCATGAGGAATCGCTGCAGTGCTGCGCCTTTCAACTCTTGCTTGGTGCTGCCGCTACGGAAATGGTATTCCCCCTTGTAGCTGATCGGAGTTGGATAGGGTTCCACACGGATTTCGATGAGTTCCTTGCCAGCCTCGTCGACAAGATTCACCTCAGCCACTATCCCGAGTGAATCCCGTATCTTGTTGGGCAACACCTCCAGCAGTTTTTCCGCATTTTCTACACCAATCGCCGCGCCTTCGTCATCGCGTCCGACGACCAAGACACCCCCATCCGCATTCGCAAAGCCGCAAATCCAGCGTAGGTAGCCGTCGCGCCAGGTCCGTTTCCACTCGATGTGTTGAGTTTCCCTCATGGCGTGCAATCCTACTCTAACTTCGCGATACCACGCTCTTGGTGCGTTTGCCGCTTCGGAAGTCTTGCGGTGCCCGGTCAGGCGGGAATTCTTTCAGAGTCAGACGATGATGCGCATGCTTAGCGCCACCAGGTATTGATTTCATGAGCAAGACAGAATCACAATTAACTTCCTCACAGCGATGGTATCGCGATCAGGCAAGGAGATGAGTTAATATGAAAGCGGTTTGTTTAGTCTTGGGCGCGGGTGCTGGGATTGGCGGCACGGTTGCCAAGCGCTTCGCGCGGGAGGGTTATCACTCGGTGCTTTGCCGTCGGAGCGATCAACAGGGATTGGATGGGATGGTCTCTGAGATCGAAGCTGAAGGTGGCAGTGCCTCGGGACACATTCTGAACGCGGTGGAAGAGGATTCGATCGAGGATCTGGTGGCCGAAGTAGAAGCGGATATAGGACCTATCGAAGTGGCCGTGTACAACCTAGGGGCGCAGGTGGGCGATCGATCACTTGCGGACACCAGCCACAAGCTATTCGAATTGGGTTGGCGCATGGCCACCTTCGGATTGTTTCGACTTGCCTCGAGTGTATGCCCACTCATGATGTCGCGTGG
>CAZNYE010000321.1:0-2206 GCA_964577185.1 uncultured Pseudomonadales bacterium
CGACACTTGGCCGCGGCGTACCCCGACCAACCTCAAGATCGCATGAGACAAGGGAAGACTCCGCCGCCAAGGGGGTGATGGATGCCACTTTGGCCGCGATCACCCGTTCATCAACCTTCCCGGCCGACTCAATCGAATCGACTTCCAGACCCAACATGGTCAATCGATCAGCGAGCTGCAGAGTATCGAGTTCAGGCTCCGGAGAAACGAAGCCGCGCAACCAAGACTCACTGAATTTCATGGGCTACGGATACGGCTACAAAGAGTCGAATTGGCGCAGAAACTCAAGATCATTGGCATAGAACTGCCTGAGATCCGCCACTCCGTAATAAAGCATGGCGAGACGGTCCACTCCAAAGCCGAACGCGTATCCAGACCAGAGCTCCGCATCCACGCCACTCAATTGCAGCACCCGGGGGTTGACAACACCGCATCCCATGACTTCAAGCCAACCTGTGTGCTTGCAGGAGCGACAGCCGTCGCCGCCACAATGCACGCATTGCACATCCACTTCCGCAGAGGGTTCGGTAAAGGGAAAATACGAGGGCCGAAACCGCACGCCCAGCTTTGTTTCGAAGAAGCGATGCAGAAAGTCACTGACCGAGCCTTTCAAGTGCGCGAGGCCAATATCTCGATCAATCGCAAGACCTTCGACCTGGTGGAACATTGGGCTGTGGGTCATGTCTGAATCGCGCCTATAGACCCTGCCTGGACTGATAATTCGAAGCGGGGGCTGACGCGCTTCCATGGTGCGCACTTGAGTTGGAGAAGTATGCGTGCGCAGGACGAGTTCCGAATTGCCGCCATCATCCACGTAGAAGGTGTCGTGCATGGCACGCGCAGGATGATCGAGTGGAATGTTGAGCGCGGTGAAGTTGTAATAGTCTGTCTCGATCTCGGGACCTTCAACCACATCAAAGCCTGCCCCCACAAAAATGTCTTCAATTCGGTGCAGCACTTGCGTGAGAGGATGCAGACCGCCATCCGATTGTCGGCGTCCTGGCAAAGTGATGTCGAGCGGTGCTTGGGCGAGCTTATTGTCAAGCGCCTCACGATCTATTTCCTGCGAACGCAGTTCTATGGCATCGGCGAGACGCCTGGAACAATCGTTGATCTCGCGCCCTCGCGCCGCTCGCCGCTCGGCGGCAAGCGACTTGAGTTCACGTCTCAGGTTGCTCAAGAGTCCCTTTCGCCCCAGGTAGCGGGCGCGCACCGCGACAAGTTCAGCGGCGCTGCCAGCCGCGCGCACTTCATCTAGTGCGCGGGTTACCTGGTCGGTGACATCTGTCATCACGCGCACCGATTCCAGCAGATGACCAAAGGGGCGCGGCGACCCAAGTCAGGACGCAAGCGCTGTTTTCACTTTGCCAGCCAAATCGGCAAACACTTCCTGTTCGTGAAGGGCCAGATCAGCAAGGATCTTGCGATCCAGACTGAGGTTGGCAACTTCGAGCCCGTGCATGAACTGGCTGTATGACAATCCGTGGCGACGCGCCGCCGCATTGATGCGTGTGATCCATAGCGCCCTAAACTGACGCTTCTTCTGGCGCCGGTCGCGGTACGCGTATTGGCCCGCCTTGATGACCGCTTGCTTGGCGACGCGAAAGCTGCGGCTACGCGCCCCGCGATAACCCTTGGCTTGAGCGAGAATTCGCTTATGGCGCTTGTGTCTCACGACACCGCGTTTCACTCTTGGCATGGCTTAGTTATCCCTTAGGGTTGACTCACTTGCAGTGCTATCGTGCTTTTCCAGGCAACAGTCTACGAACGAGGGCCCGATCTTGATCGGATAGTGTCTTCAGGCTCCGGCTCTGGCGCTTTTGACGCGTACTGCGTTTTGAAAGATTGTGGTTGCGGAATCCACCACGGTGTTTGAACCCGTTGGCGGTACGGCGAAAACGCCTAGCCGCGCCGCGATGTGTCTTTTGCCGTGGCATGATCAGCCTTCGCCATCCGTTTAGTGAAGTAAGCGGCGCATTTTAGCGTCATGTAACGACTTTTGTCACTATAATCAGCCGAGTGAACGGCAGCAGCGAACAGCACGGCAGAAGACACCCAATATGACAGACCCCGCCTACGAACCCCCAAGCGTATGGAAATGGAATCCAGACAGCGGGCAAGCTTTCAGTAATATCAACCGGCCTACTTCCGGCGCTCAATTCGAGAAAGACCTGCCCATCGGCAAACACCCGTTGCAACTCTACTC
>CAZNYE010000322.1:0-4989 GCA_964577185.1 uncultured Pseudomonadales bacterium
GATGCTCGCAATGTGATCAAACCCGAATCCTCGGGCGAAAAGGACTCGGAATCGTCCGCCAAGAAGGACGACAAGGGCTCCACGTCGAAATCCGAAGGCGATGCCAAGAGTTCCAAGAGTAGTGGCGAAAGCTCGGATTCAAAAACTTCCTCCAAGTCGAATAGCAAATCGCAATGACGACAGAGCCAGCAACTTCAAGCATGCGTAGCCACATGTGTGGCGAACTGCGCGCGGACGCAAAAGGTGTCGAGGTGCAACTTTGTGGATGGGTCAATCGTCGTCGCGATCATGGTGGGGTGATTTTCCTCGACTTGCGGGACCACACCGGCATTACACAAATAGTCTATCACCCAGATCGAAGAGACAGCTTCGCCTTGGCCGAGAATGTTCGCAATGAGCACTTCTTGCGCGTCTCGGGTCAGGTTGGTCTGCGCAGCCAAGAATCCATCAACCCAAAGATGGACACAGGAGAAGTTGAGGTGCTTGGGCGTTCACTTGAGGTGCTGAACGCCTCCAAGACACCCCCATTTGTTCTCGATGAATACTCGGACGCCGGCGAAGATGTCCGCCTGCGCTTTCGCTACCTCGACCTTCGCAGGCCGGAAATGCAACAAAGACTGCGAGTGCGCGCTCGCGCGGTCGGTGCCGTGCGTCGTTCGCTCGAATCCATGGGCTTTATCGAAATAGAAACCCCCATGCTGACCCGCTCAACTCCGGAGGGTGCGCGAGACTATCTGGTGCCAAGCCGCGTTCGCCAGGGCGACTTCTATGCGTTGCCACAGTCGCCGCAGATGTTCAAGCAATTGCTTGTCATGAGCGGCATGGACCGCTATTACCAAATCGTCAAGTGCTTCCGCGACGAGGATTTGCGCGCTGACCGACAGCCTGAATTCACCCAAATTGACATAGAAGCCGCGCTCGTTGACCAGGCCGAGGTGATGGACATCACCGAATCCATGTTGCGCACCGTGTTTCGCGAGTCGATTGAAGTCGAACTTGGCGAGTTTCCAGTGCTGACCTATGCGGAAGCCATGGGGCGCTATTGTTCCGACAAGCCGGATCTGCGCAACCCGCTTCGTATTCACGACATCGCGGATGCGATGCGCGACGTGGATTTTAAGGTGTTTCGAGACCCTGCAAGAGCTCCCGGGTCGCGCGTTGTCGCCTTGCCGGTTCCAGGCGGAGGTGCCCTCTCGAGGAAATCGATCGACGACTACACGGCGTTTGTTGGTCGCTATGGCGCGCGCGGACTTGCCTATATCAAGGTCTTGCACCGCGCTGCCGGCACTGAAGGGCTGCAGTCACCTATCGTCAAGTTCCTCGGCGAGGACGCAGCACTTGGGATTATTGATGCCTGTGGTTCGAACGCGGGCGACCTGGTGTTCTTCGGTGCCGGCGATGCTGATACAGTCAATCAATCCATGGGTGCCCTGCGCGATCGTCTCGGTGAAGATCTCGGACTCATCGAAGATGGATGGGCACCCTGTTGGGTCACCGACTGGCCTATGTTCGAGCGTGCGGGCGATGGCCGATTGACCGCCGCCCATCACCCGTTTACCAAGCCAGCCTGCTCGGTTGAAGCGCTGCGAGAGAACCCGGAGACAGCGCTCGCCAATGCATATGACGTGGTCTTGAATGGACACGAACTCGGTGGAGGATCCATAAGGTCACACCAAACAGACATGCAGCGCACGGTGTTTGAGGTGATTGGACTTGGCGATGATGAAGCGCGACGACGATTTGGTTTCTTTCTTGATGCCCTTGACTACGGGTGTCCGCCCCACGGTGGCATCGCGCTTGGCGTTGACCGCCTCGCCATGCTGCTCACGGGCAGCGAGTCCATTCGCGATGTGATCGCCTTTCCCAAGACACAAAACGCCCTCTGTCCTCTGACCGGTGCGCCCTCCGAAGTCCAAGAGGAGCAGCTCCGAGAACTCGGCTTGGAACGGTTCCGCCCGTCGGGATGACTCATGGCCGGCCACAGCAAATGGGCAAATATCAAGCACCGAAAGGCGCGCCAGGATTCCAAGCGCCAGAGAGTTTATGGCAAGCTGATACGCGAAATCACCGTTGCCGCCCGCCTAGGTGGCGGCAATCCTGAAGACAACCCAAAGCTCCGCACCGTGCTGGTCAAGTCGATGGGTGCCAATATTCCCAAGGATACAATCGATCGCGCCATATCAAGAGGCGCAAGCGGCCTTGAGGGTGGGGATTACGAGGAAGTCACCTTCGAGGGCTATGGCCCTTCGGGCGTGGCGATTCTCGTCGAGGTTATGACCGACAATCGCAATCGCGCCGTGTCGGCAATTCGCCATGCCTTCTCCAAACATGGTGGCAATCTCGGAACCGATGGTTCGGTTGCCTACTTGTTTCAGCGTCGCGGGCTCATCCCCTTCGCACCCGGTGTTGATGAGGATGCCGTGTATGAAGCAGCCCTTGATCTCGGAGCCGATGACATAGAGAGCAACGATGACGGCTCCCTGTGCGTGGTGACCGATGAGGGGAGTTTCGCGGACGTGGTGGATGGTCTGTCTATGCGTGGTCTCGAATCAGGTGATGCGGAACTTACAATGGTGCCAAGTATGAACACGGTGCTTGATGAGTCGGACGCGCAAAAGGCCTTGCGACTCATCGACGCACTCGAGGATTTGGACGATGTTCAAGGGGTGCATTCCAATCTAGAGTACGGCTAGTACGAGGTCGCCGTGCAGACGATTCTAGGCATAGACCCAGGCTCTCGTATCACCGGCTATGGTGTGGTCGGAGTCGAAAACGGCAAGGTTCGGCACATTGATCACGGCCGCATTCGTGCGAGGGCGAAAGAGCGGGGAGAACGCTTGGTTGAGATATACCAGCGCCTTTCAGAAGTCCTGGATACCCACAGTCCGGCGGCTGTGGCCATGGAAGAGGTCTTTATGGCGACGAATCCCTCTTCCGCACTGGTGCTCGGTCAAGCCAGGGGTGTGATTCTTGGCGCGTGCATCGGCAAGGGTCTCAGGGTGCATGATTACCCTTCCACTCAAATCAAGCGTATGGTGACGAGTGACGGGCACGCGAGCAAACACAAGGTTCAGTTCATGGTACGCGTGATCCTGGAACTTGACCAAACGCCCGAAGAGGACGCGGCGGATGCGCTCGCGGCAGCGATTTGCCATCATCGCAGCTCGGTAGTGGATGCATGATCGGACGGCTTGAAGGACGCTTGGTGGAAAAAGGCGAGCGCTTGATTGTGCTTGACGTTGGGGGTGTTGGCTATGAAGTCGAAGTGCCCTCGAGAGCCATGGAGGAGATCGCGGAGGTCGGCGAGACACAACTGCTTCATACCCACTTTATCGTCCGAGAAGATGCGCAGAAGCTGTTTGGATTCACCTTGAAGACGGACCGAGATACCTTCCGGGTGCTCATTCGTACCGATGGCGTTGGTCCGGCCATGGCGCTCTCACTCCTTTCGCAATTCACGCCAAGCCAACTCGCGGAGCACGCACACAACGACAATCAAGCCGCGTTTTGCCAAGTCTCGGGGATAGGCAAGAAGACCGCCACGCGCCTGTGCTTCAATCTCAAGGAAAAGCTAGTGGCGGGCACCCTCGGCGACGGCGCTTCGGCACAGGCGGTAGCCACATCGAGCGGAGTTTCCGAAGCCGTCATCAAGGCACTTGTGCAACAACTGGGATTTAAGGCACAAGAGGCGAAGCTTCTTGTGCAAACTAATGTGCATCCTGACATGGACTTTGAAGAAGCCTTGCAAACCGCCCTGCGCGCATCGGCCAACGCACGCTCATGAACAGACCCTTGGCAGCCTATGCGGACACCGACGATCTTGTCCTCGACAAGGCGCTACGTCCGAAGACCTTCGATGAATACATTGGCCAAACCCGCGTGGTGGATCAGCTTCGACTCTATGTGGAAGCCGCGAGGCGCCGAGGACAGGCACTTGACCACCTGTTGATCAGCGGCCCGCCCGGTCTTGGAAAAACCACACTCGCACAGGTGATTGCCAACGCCTTTGAAGTGGATATCAAAACCACCAGCGGTACGCTGCTTGAGCGAAAGGGAGATTTGGCGGGACTCCTTACAAACCTCAAGCGGGGCGATATCTTCTTTATCGATGAAGTGCACCGGATGAATCGCCCGGTGGAAGAGTTCCTCTACCCGGCGATGGAAGACTTCATGATGGACTTCTTGCAGGAGGAGGGACCGGGTGCCAAGCCGGTGCGTCTGCCCTTGCCACCCATGACGGTGGTAGGCGCGACGACTCGTCCCGGAATGCTGAGTTCGCCGCTGCGCGACCGGTTTGGCATAGATGTGCATCTCGCCTTCTATACGCCAGGCGAGCTTGCCGAAATCGTCACGCGCTCCGCTGAACGCCTGAAGATTTCCATTGACTCCAAGGGAGCATTGGAAATCGCCCAGCGCTCGCGTGGAACGCCGCGAATCGCCAACAGGCTGCTCAAGCGCACCCGCGACTACGCGGAAGTTCGCCATCAAGGAAACATAACCGAGTCTATTGCCGACGAGGCGCTTAATTGGCTGGAAGTCGACGCGGCGGGACTCGATGCGAGAGACCGACACTTGATCAAGGAGATCATCGAAAAATATGACGGTGGGCCGGCGGGACTCACGGCCATGGCGGCAGCGAGCAGCCTCGAACAAGACACCATCACCGACGTGATCGAGCCCTTTCTTGTACAGGAAGGCTTCCTGTTGCGTACGCCGAGAGGCAGGGTGGTTGCGAAGAAAGCCTATGCCCATCTTGGACTTCGCGGCCCAGAAACTCGCGCCGGGGACCCGCATAGCCAAGCAGAGCTTGGTCTGCCAGAGTCGGACGAAGGCGCATAAAGAGGCCGGACACTCATGTTACAAGCCCAGGAGCACCAACTCGCCCCCCTTGACGCTCTAGGAATTCGCCGCTATGCCGCTCCTGATGGTGTGCTCACCCATTCCGTGCGCCCGCAACATGGGCGTTGTCCTATAGTGTCAAGGGGGCGA
>CAZNYE010000323.1:0-5861 GCA_964577185.1 uncultured Pseudomonadales bacterium
AGCATGGTCGCGAAAGCGTAGACACTACTTCCGATCACATGGCTCAGCATGCGCGTCCAGAGCACTTCATAGACGAACGAGACAAATCCCGACGCGGCGATCTACGGAAGCACCAGCTTCATTCCGAGGCTCCGCTGAGACCTGTGTGTCCTTTTCTCGTCCTCGATATCTTCAGCTAGTTTGGCACCTTCAAACACCTTAAAACCCATAGGGGATCGAGATGTTCTTGCGGGAACAATAGGCCGCCGACGGGCGAACCGACCATCCAATTTGTTCAGCTCAATCAGCACACAATTGAAATGCCTGGCCCGCCACTAATGGTGGCGGTTACCCAACTTCGAGCTTTTCCAACTATTCGGCAACCATGCCCACACGACTATGAGAAATGAAGGCACCAGCATAAGCATGAGCAAATCATCTAATGGCGATGCGACGACGATCAATATCCACACGACACTAACAAGCAACCAAAAGTGCTTGCTAGCAAGAACTTTGTTCATAACCGTATCTCATAATCGTATGTGCATGTATGAAGTGTAAGAGCAGAACCACCAGCGAACACACCAACTTTCACGGCCCTAGGGTCCGCGCTCTTGACTAGACTAATAAGTTTCGACACTACACCTGTCGTAGCGCGTCCAGCAGGAATCAGTTTTAGCAGAGTAACAGTGTATGACATTCCCGCCTCTGTGTACTGTATCGAAGCGGCAGTCATTGTACGACCTACCAATGCACAAGCTTTGTTGATGTCCTCCAGAGTAATTAGATCCGAATTTGGGACGGCGAAGGTCTGCGCGTTGCGGTCGCCAGCCAAGAACGAAAGCCACGCCGATGAATCAGAAGGGTCGCCCAGTCATCATCTTAGGGGTCGCTGCGGCGAGCGGGGGTGCCAGAGCTTACTTGGCCAGTTGCCTGATCAAGGCCTCGATTTTCTCGCTTGCATTGGGTGCCCGATAGGAAGCGAGCCGGGATATCCAAGCCTCGAGATCCTCCAACATCTCGATAACGGACTGCGCGAGTTCTGCCCCGCTCAGTTGCTCTTCGCTAAGAACGCGAGCGAAACCCTGTCGTTGTGCGTAGAGCGCGTTATCAATTTGCTCACCGCGACTCGCCGATTTGCCCAGCGGAATCAAGAGGCTCGGTATGCCGAGCGCCAGGAGTTCGCTTAAGATCGTGGCGCCGGCGCGACTCACCACCAAGTCTGCCGCGGCGAGCACATCCCCCCAAGGCTCGCTCAAGTAGGGAAACTGTTGATAGCCTTCAACATCATCCAAAGAGTGGTCCACCTGCCCTTCTCCACAAATGTGCACCAAGTGGGCAACCCGCGTAAGTTCAAATTGTGCATCTCGAACTGCCTGGTTGAGCTTCGCCGAACCAAGGCTACCCCCGACCACCACCACCATGGGACTGCCTTCGGGTGCATGACACAGGGACCTTCCCGCCTGCGCATCCCCCTCAAGAAGGGATTGTCTTAGTGGCATGCCCGTCCAGTGCACCCGCTTGCCTATGTCAGTCAATGTGTCTTCGAAATTTGTGCAGACCAGCCGTGCAAAAGGAATGGCCATGCGATTGGCAAGTCCGGCAGAATGATCCGATTCGTGCACGATCACCGGAATACGTCTCAGCCACGCCGCCACCACAACAGGAAACGAGACGTAGCCGCCCTTGGAAAACACTAGGCGCGGGCGCACTCGGCGCAGCAGCCACCACGCCTGCAGCACACCAACTGGAACACGCAAGGCATCAATGAAGTTCTCAAACGAGAAGTAACGGCGCAGCTTTCCACAGGTGATTTCATGGCATCGCGCCGGAGTTCCCTGAAGCAGCCTTGCTTCAAGGCCAGATTTGGAACCTATGAAATGGACTTGCCAACCGAGTTCATCGAAGCGTCGGATGAGTGGCTCCACCGGCAGCACATGTCCCGCCGTGCCTCCGCCGGTAAACACGAGCGCACTATCCGGCACCCAGGACGCCTCCCTTGAAGAGGTCGCGCACAAGTGGCACTGTCACCGGCCGCTTGGCGCGCAAAGAATATTGATCGATTTGCCTGACCAGCTCAATCAAGCGTCCAAGGTTGCGGTTGTGGCGACGGAGCACATACCCCAATACGTCCTCGCTCAATTTAAACCCCTTCACGCGCGCGAATTCCACCATCACGCCCAGCTTGATCTCGTCCGCAAGCGGTTCGAGCCATAGGATTTCTGCCATTGACAGCCGAGTGCGCACATCCTTCAGCGCACACTGACAAAGCCCCGGCCCGTCCTCGGCGACGAAGAGCGTCGGCAAGCCTGACCGCCTACGCACATCCATGAGCTGCACGAGCCATTGCTCGCGCTTTGCGTCCCCGAGTAGAAGCTGAACGTCATCCACTACGAGGAATCGAAGCAGCGAGAAATCAGACTCGCGAGAAGTATCGGATGAGTCTTCGAAAACGAAATAGCCACGCGGCCAGACCCCGGATGTTCGACACAGGCCCTCCGCGAGGTGGGTCTTGCCATTGCCATGCGCGCCAGCGAGCCACACCAACCGGGCTTCGTTCGGTGCCGACACGAGGGATTTCAATCTTCCGACTGTGACCTCATTGCCGAGAGACACGAAGCTCTCAAGCGTCCGCTCTTCGGGAAAGGAGAGTTCCTGCAAGGTGAGCTGGCTGAGGACACCCACCACTTCACTTTCCCCGTGCGCGTATGAGGGCGATGCCATGCGTGCCAAAGGTCCACAGATACTCGATCAGAGAGGCCAGCGACAAGGTGACTACTATGAGAACGAGGCCAATCTCGACGCACCATCGTGAGAATTCGGACAAATATGGCACCTGCACCTGCGTGAAGAGCAGCATGGCAATAAGCACCATAATGGCGGTGATGCAGGCTTTGCCAAAAAAGGTGGGCGCCGGGGTCAGATATCCGATGAGATGCCTGTAGATGCCCGCAGCGACGACCAACACGAAGTCGCGAGCGATCAATGCGATGCCGGCCCACATGGGCAACACACCGACGAGCATGAGCGTGACAACAGCGATGAGTAGCAACAGCTTGTCTGCCGCCGGGTCGAGCAGCCTGCCTAGGCTCGATTCCCATGCAAAGCGCCTTGCCAGCCAACCGTCCACCATGTCGCTTATGGCCGCGAGCAGAAACAGCCCCAAGGCGACCTCGAAGTGTCCCCGCATGACGCCGTAGCCCACCGGCACCACCAGCAGCAGCCTGATGATGGTCAGTAGGTTGGGCAGAAACGAGAAGCAAGTGTTCATGTCAGCCTAAGATTCCGCTCGCCAGACCATGCGCTTCTCTCCCTCCGGCAGATCCACCACGAACACCGGAGACAAGCGACGCTGTTGTCCGAGAAGGTCAAGGAATCCATCCCAGGATGTCGCCAACCAGAGATCAAGCGTCAATAGATCCTGTGTCAGTTCGTGGAGTTCTGCCCGCTCAACGCCGTCGAGCCCACGAAGATAGTTGAATAGCTCGGCATAGTCGACGAGCGCGTGAATACCTTCGACTGAGATGCGCACACGCGTCTCCTGGTTCACATTGAGCGCGAATCGGCTTGAAAGCGCTTCGAGCACGAAGCCCATGGCACCGTGCGCCACCTCTGTGCCTTTTCCTTCAAAGCTGCGTTCTGACAGCGGGGCACCCGGCTGAGCAAGTGTCCAGACACCTGTCCAGTTCTCGTCTTCTTCCACCCGTAGGCGACCGACGAGAATGAACTGCGTGTTATAGCGCCGACTCGCTTCGCGCAGCAGATCAAGAAAGAGTCCGCGCAAGAGCATGGGCTGGATTTCGAGCCGCTCATCAATGTCCATGAGGGGCAGCACGAGGGGCACCCCAAACTCCGTGGCGCTCGCTTGCATGGCGTCGGAAATCGCATGGGTGGAGGCGGAGTCGAGAATGGATTCGCCATCGGCATCCTCGAGAAGCACCCAAGCCATGACCCGCGGTCGCTCCAGTGACCAGGCGTCAAGTCCCGCTTCCTCGATCACTTGCCGAACCCCGCGCGGGTCGAATTGCACAGTGAGCGCGGAGCGCCCTTCGCCAAGACCTTCGTAACCGAAGCGGAGCGCATATCGATCGGCCGATGCCAGCGCCGTGCTGACTGCCGGAGAGTTGGGGAGCTGCGGATTGCCGGTGATGCGACGCAGCACAATCGCCAGTCCCCTGGAGATGGCGCGTGCGCGAATGCGCTCCGTTCGATCACTCACCTCCATGGTGACCGAATAGTATTGCTCCTCGGCATTGGCCGCGCCCACAGCGCCTAGCACCGAGACGGCGGCCAAGAGGATCAGCAGGAAGAAAACGGGGCGTGCGCTGTTCATGTCTTGAATTGTACGAGACCCATCAAAGTAAACACATGTCTGCAAATGAACATGAGCATTTCTCATCATGGTTGCCAACTCCAGAGTCAGCCCCGCCTCTTCGGCTACATCCCCCTGGTGTCGGCTCTCAGGCCGTTATGGGCAAGAAGCTCGCTAACATAATGAGAATCGCAAAATGTATAGTGTGTGATGTCCTAAACTTGGAAGCGGAGTCGTGACCACCTATCGGCAGGCGGGTGTAGATATAGATGCCGGTGCCGAGCTTGTACGTCGCATCGCGCCACTCGCGCGGTCCACCCAAACGGGCTATTCGATCACGGATATAGGAGGATTCGCTGGCCTAACCGCAATTCCCAAGAATTTCGAAGAGCCCGTGCTGGTCTCGGCCACCGATGGTGTCGGCACCAAGCTCGAACTCCTCGCCGAGCGCGGCGATTTCGAGACCGCGGGCGTAGACCTCGTCGCCATGTGCGTGAACGACATCATTGTGACCGGTGCGGAACCATTGCTGTTTCTCGACTATTACGCCACCGGCAGGCTCGACGTGGATGCCGCCGAGAAAGTGGTGTCGGGTATCGCGAATGGCTGCCAGCAGGCTGGCTGCGCGCTCGCCGGCGGTGAGACCGCAGAGATGCCCGGCTTCTATGACCATGGCAGATTTGATCTGGCTGGCTTCGCTGTGGGTGTGGTTGAACGCTCCGCCATCATTGATGGGCGACACATCGCGCCTGGCTCTGCGTTGGTGGCCCTCGCCTCTTCGGGCGCGCACGCAAACGGCTTCTCCCTTGTCCGCCGGACAATTAGGATTTCCGATGAACTCCCCGAGTCGGTCATCAATCGGTTACTTGCACCCACCAGGATTTATGCGCGTGCGGTGCGCGGTGTCAAAGAAAGAATGGACATCCTTGGCATGGCGCATATCACCGGCGGAGGTCTGGTTGAGAACATTCCGCGTATGCTTCCAGAAGGGTCACAGGCACTCATCAATCTCAATAGCTGGGAGGTTCCATCAGTCTTTCGCGACCTCCAACAGGCTGGACACATCGAGGAGGATGAACTTCGCCGCGTGTTCAATTGCGGCATCGGATTCGTGATGGCCGCCGACGCGAGGGACGCCCCAGAACTGGTGGGCCGTCTGATTGAACTCGGCGAAAGCGCCTTTGTCTGCGGTATGGTCGAAGCCGGCCCTTCCAGAAAAGTCGAGTTCATCGAAGACTAATTCGCTTAAGAGGGAGGCCGAAGGCCCATGTCTGGCAATCTCGACCCTGAGGCGCTCAAGCAGCGAGTCGAATCTGGAGACATAGACACGGTGCTGGTTGCCTTTCCCGATATGCAGGGACGATTGGTTGGCAAACGCATCACCGGTCGCTTTTTTCTTGATCATGCCGTGCACGAAATGCATGTCTGCGACTATCTGCTCGCGGTTGATATGGAGATGGAGCCGGTGCCCGGATATCAGGCCGCGAGTTGGGATACGGGCTATGGAGACTTCGGGGTTCGGCCCGATCTTGACACCTTGAGACACATTCCCTGGCTCGAAGGAACCGCC
>CAZNYE010000324.1:0-7742 GCA_964577185.1 uncultured Pseudomonadales bacterium
CGAGCCCGACTTCAGCACAGGCGCGGGCAACGCTGCGCAGGTTTCCCGCCTCGTAATCAATGATAACTGTGGTCAATTTCGGCCCATTCGACTGATGGAGATCAATTGTACCTACTGACCAAAATCCATCTCATACCCAAGCGCCTCAAGCGCTCGCACTTGAGGCGCTTGGGTATGATGACCACCATGACACCCTTCGATGCTGTCTTGCTGTGCAATCTTGGGTCGCCCGCGTCTGCGCGCATCAAGGACGTGCGCGCCTACCTGCGCGAATTCTTGATGGACCCTCAAGTGCTGCAGATGTCCAGCTTCGCGAGGTGGATACTGGTGAATCTCTTCATTCTGCCGTTTCGTCCGGCGCACACCGCAAAAGCCTACGCGAGCATCTGGAGCGAAGAGGGATCGCCGCTACTGGTATACAGTCAAAGACTCAAGGATGCGCTCAGCCAACACTTGGGCACACCTGTTGAACTCGGTATGCGCTACGGATCTCCCTCGCTCGAGGAGGCTTTCGAAACTCTCTCAAGTTTGGGTGCAAGACGTGTGCTGCTCGCTCCCCTGTACCCACAGTTTGCAGATTCCACCAATACCACCTGCATCGAACAGGCCACGCGAATCGCAACGCGCCTCGGCATCGAGATGCAGGTACTCGCACCCTTCTATCGGGAGCCGGCCTGGCTCGATGCACTGGCCGAGTCCTGCAAGCGCGCCATGCCCGCCCATGTCGACTGCCTGCTCTTCAGCTTCCACGGGTTGCCGGAGGCCCATATCAGACATGCGGACCCAACCGGCAACACCTGCCTCAGACGAAGCGATTGCTGTGAATTCCCCGCCGCCGCCGCAGCCACCTGCTACCGGCATCAGTGCCTTGTCAGTGCGCGCGAGGTCGCTCGACGTCTCGGTCTAGCGACAGGCCGATACCGAATTTCATTCCAGTCGCGGCTTGGACGTGCCAAGTGGCTGCGGCCGGCGACTGACCAAGTGCTCAAGAGCCTTTCCAGAGAAGGTGTGAAGCATCTCGCGGTCGCATGTCCAGGATTTACGGCCGACAATCTTGAGACGCTTGAAGAAATCGGCATTCGCGGCAGAGAGGCATTTCTCCAAGCAGGAGGAGAGTCGTTCACTCTTCTGCCTTGTCTCAACGATGACCCGGTATGGGTGCGAGGACTCGCGGCGCTGTGCCAAGGGTCGTCATCCGAGACCTAGTTCGCTGATGCCAATCCTACGCGGTCAAGTCGGATCAGTTATTGGGTGAAGATATGTAGCAGATGCTGCCATGTCAGTCCTAGGACGAGGCGCTAACTTCCGAAAGCTCCATTCAATACTTGCAAGCAACGAACCCTACCTAATCTTCTGCCACATCCGGCATCCCCGGCCTAGCAAAATCAACGCTGGAACGAGGACTAACTTCTTCAACTGTAATGAACCGAAAGGCGGCCTGTGGAAATCCAGCAGGACGCTCTACGGCATGGCTCAAGGTGTTCGTATTGAGAGAATTCACGCCGATTCGGTTGGCGGGCTCAATGTGCTCCTGCCTAGACAATGAACTTCCAATTGAAATAGTGATTCGCATTGGAAAGAGAATACCAGTTCTTAACCAAGTTACTTCACACACCCAACGTTCTGAGGTATTCGATTCGCTAGCGAGCTTAGTCGATGCAGGGAACTTTCTGGCTAAGGCAACAACTAAGCCTATCCGAGAATAAAACTCTCTTTTTGGAGAGTAGACATCCCGCGCTCTGAAAGATAGCTTGTGGAGACTTTCCCATCAGAGGAACTAGCCATGCGCTTCAACCTATTTCTTGTACTGGTTCTCTGCGGCTCGATCGTAGATGCCTGGGCTTCAACCAGAATACCCCGACCGGATTGCTGGGACTACCACGGGTGCGGCGTGTTTGAGATGACTGATTCAGAATATCGAGACTATTGGCGGAAGTGGGGCATGTCACCGCCGACTGACTTGCGCAATGGCCAATTCGGAACAGAGTACTTGTACCCTGATGGCGTCTACCGAGCAAATGTCTCCGGCCAATTGGTGAAAATTAAAGATCTGCCGCGCGGCTGGGGACTTGATGTCAACTTCTGCGAAATAGACTTTAAGATTGTTACCGTCAAGTGCAAAGGTTACAATGACTCCGGTGAACCGGAGGGGACTTGTATTGAAGGCAGTTTTGGCCCCCTCAAGGGTGGTTGCGACGAAGGAGGCGATGATGGTTGGTGGCAATAGTAGCTGGCGAAAAACCGCGCACCTTTTGGTACGTGCCTTGGGGGCGGTCCTTGTCGGTACTGCATTGGGTTCCGCCATTGGCTATCTGCCTATCCTAGTTGTAGTCAACTTGTTCGGATACCCCATTCAGAACCTTCCATTCGGCGACTTCGTTTGGGGCACTTATTTGGTTCTGTGGACGCTGATTTGGATATGGTCGGTCTTCAAGGTATATCAGTGGTTGAGACCTGAGTCTCCACGAGAGTCCAGAACCTAACGCTATCCGCAACTCCCCGCCGACACTGAGCGATGGAGTAGGGGAGACCACGCGGCCCGATTTGCATTCGTAGCGTCGTTATGTAACTGCATATGCGCGAGTTCCTCATGGACGCTCAAGTGTTGCAGATGCCGAGCTTCGCAAGACGTGTGCTGCTCGCTCCCCTGTATCCACAGTTTGCAGATTCCACCAATACCACCCGCATCGAACAAGCCACGCGAATCGCAACGCGCCTCGGCATTGAGATGCAGGTGCTCGCTCCCTTCTATCGGGAGCCTGCCTGGCTCGATGCAGTGGCCGAGTCCTGCAAGCGCGCCATGCCCGCCCATATCGACCGCCTGCTCTTCAGCTTCCACGGATTGCCGGAATCCCATATCAAACGTGCGGACCCAACCGGCAACACCTACCTCGGACGAAGCGATTGCTGTGAATTCCCTGCCGCCGCCGCAGCCATCTGCTACCGGCATCAGTGCCTTGTCAGTGCGCACGAGGTCGCTCGACGTCTCGGTCTCGCGACAGGCCGAAACCGAATGTCATTCCAGTCGCGGCTTGGACGTGCCAAGTGGCTGCGGCCGGCGACTGACGAAGTGCTCAAGAGCCTTCCCAGAGAAGGTGTGAAGCATCTCGCGGTCGCATGTCCAGGATTTACGGCCGACAATCTTGAGACGCTTGAAGAAATCGGCACTCGCGGAAGAGAGGCATTTCTCCAAGCAGGGGGAGACTCGTTCACTCTCCTGCCTTGTCTCAATGATGACCCGGTATGGGTGCGAGGACTTGCGGCGCTGTGCCAAGGGTCGTCATCCGAGGCGTAGGTCGCCGATGCCAATTCTCCGCAATGAAGTCGGATCAGTCATTGGGTGACAGCACGTAGCGGATGCCGCCATCCAAGCTCTGGAGATCGTGCGAAATCTCCATCTGTGGAGAGCAAGGCGCAACCCTGTCATCAAGAAGCTGAAATCGGAATGCTGCGTTCGGAGCTTACGAGCATCACATCACTGCATGAGCACAGCTCATGATGACCGATAGATCACACAGTTACGTGATAACCTAATGCACACATGGGATCTGTCATACACAAGTATCGTTGGTGATTACTTTGAGATGAAAGCTGCGTCTAAAACCGTTCATCAAAAGCTCGACGATCTCATGATGGATCATCAAGAACGCGATGACCCCATCGCATTCGGTGGTCGTGTTCATTGACGAAGCACAAAACGTCGAAGAACACAGTGACATCGCCCAGTTGATCGAGTGGTTCCATTCGCAAGACGAATTGCCTGCTGTCTTGGTGTGCACAGGTCTCGCAAACACAAGGGATAGGCTGCACGAATTACGGCTTGTAAGCCGATCCACGCTCAAGAGTCATTGGCCTTACGGGCCGCACCGAATGGAACGCGGCGCGTTCCCTGATCGAATTTTCGTTTGCGGAGCGCGCCGGAATGTTGACCTATTTCGCGCCCTCGTGCTACCTCTTGGTCCACGTGTGCGGGATGCCGAAGGAGTCTCTGCCGGAGCGCAACCTGGCGTCGCTGATGATCAGGATGGAAGGGGCCGGCGACTCCGGTGAACTGCTGGCGGCGACGCGTCTGGACGAGGGGTGGCTCTCGGAGGAGGACCCAGAACGGTGGCGGGATTTCGTCACCTTGGCGGTGAAGGTGCTGGCGCCGCTGGATTTTCCCGAAACGGATGTCGAGCAACCACAAACCCTGCGGGAGGGTATTGAATTGATCAATGAAGGCGTGGTGAGGGAACTTGAGGAGTCGAGGCGGTTGGGTCTGGCCGAAGGCTTGACCACCGGGCACACCAGAGGCTTCGCCGAGGGCCAGCGAAGCCTCCTTCGGCGGCAAATAGTCTGGAAGTTCGGAGATGCGACGGCGGAGCGTTGCGCCGACGAAGTCTCGGGACTCACCAACAACGGCCGGATGGACGAGTTGGGCAGGTTGATCTTGGACTGTCGCACCGGCGAGGAATTCCTGAAAAGGCTCTGAGGTCAGCCGACTGGCAACCTGATTGCTCCGAGAAAGGAGTGTCCGGTTCTCGGACTCAGACGGTCGTCGGCGATTTGACGCTTGAGTTCGTCCATTGGGAACTTGGAAGCGACACCACGACCGCGAACCCTCGCGGCTAGGCCCTAACTTGGTGAGCAAGCTACGGCTTGCCACCGCATCAGCGTACAGGTAGTGTACGCGGCGCTGCTCGCGTGTGCCGAGCAATAGACCGACCCCCATGAATGAACTGAATCTAGAAACCCTTCTCGCGCATGCCCGCACACAGACGGGCCTTGATGACTTCGGCGACCCTGACTTCATCGAGCCATTCACACAGTTTCTTGAATCGGCGAACGGCGAGGCGCACCTGACACCCACGGGCCGCGAAATACTGTTCCTGGAAACCACGCAATACCTTACCAACCGACTGTATCTTGAGCAGCACTTCCGCGCGTATCCAGAGATTGCCGAGGAGAGAGTAGACCGCCCAGTCTTCGTCACCGGGCTCTACCGCTCAGGCACCACCAAGCTCTATAGGCTGCTTTGTTACGACCCGCGCTGGCGCTACATCGAAACTTGGCAGACCATGTTTCCGGCACCGCTTGGCCTTGACGATACTTCCATCCAAGGCCGGGTGAAGCTCACCAACGAAGTCCTGCAACGCATGGCGGACATCGCGCCCGGCACACTTGAAGCCCACCACATGAGCGCTGATCAACCCGAAGAGGAATACCTGCTCATGGTGCAGAGCTTGCGCACGGCGAGGGTTGTCTTAAACACGCCAAGCCACGCACGCTGGTGCGAGCGGCAATCTGCCGAACCCATGTATCGCTACTTGAAGCGCTGTCTGCAACTCCTCAAATGGCAGCTTGATCGCGAGGGACGACCGGCGGGACGATTGCTGCTGAAGGCGCCGGCCCACCTTGAATACCTAACGGATCTGCATCGAGTCTTCCCCGATGCGAAGGTACTCGTGACCCACAGGGACCCAGCCAAATCCGTGGCTTCCAACTGCCTGATGTTGGAACACATGCTGCACATGTATTCCGACCCGGTTGACCTGTCGAGGCTCGGTGAGGAGAAACTGCACACGGCAGCGCTTGCGCTTGAGCGCTCGCTCGATGCGCGTTCGGTGTTGGGCGCGAAGACGATCAAGGATATTCCGTTCGAGACCATCGCCAAGCGCCCGCTTGATCTGCTGCCGGATATTTATGCGTTTCTTGACGAATCGCTCGACGATACCGTGCTCGACAAGATCAGAGACGGTGAAGCGCGGTTGCAAGATCAACAGAGTGGCAAGGGTCACCGACCGCAATTGAGCCGCTATGGCCTTAGCGAAGACCAAGTATATGCAAGAACAAGCGCCTATCTGCGCTGGGCGGACACCCTGTTCGACATGAAGCTGGCTTGAAGACGTTTCGCACCGGAGGTGGTGTCAGCGACGTTCCGTGCAAGCAGATTCTCAGCGCATTCGCTTGCGGACAATGAAATCTCCCTGTGCCTCGACTTGGTCGGGCGTCGATTGTGTGTCCTGAAAACTTCTTGGGGCGAAAGCGAAGCTTTGGTTTCCCCCAGGCGAGCCGGCTCCCTCAACGCGACAGGTGCGAATCTTCCCCTCCGCCTTGATCTGCCCAATGATCGACATCCTCTCTTTCAATTGAACCGAACACGGAGTCCACATGCCCCGAAATCTCGCTCAGCGCCAGCCCGCTTTGACGCGAAACTTCCTTGTACACGACCTGTTTGCCCTGGCGTTCGCTCCTTGCCGACAGGCTTGGGCCAATCCGCCGCAAGTGATTCAGGGCGTTCTCAAACACCCTTTCGTTATCCAGCGAGAGATGAATACGGTTCTTGATTTCATCGACACCACGCTGGGATAGCGTATTGACCAAACTGTACAGCGCGTCTGCAGCTCCCCTTGAATCGTACGGGTCGTTTACAACTGCCCTAACCGCGACCTGCGCAAGCCAATGGTCGGGCATTTGATGTTGGCTCTCTATGGCTTCCACAGCCCTCCACGGGTCGAGAATGCGGGTGGAAATCTCACACTCAAGGTTCGTATTGCTTAGCCATCCGGTTAGGCCAATCACGTCTATTGACGCAATGTTATTGGTGATTAGGATGTCGTGATTGCCCGCGAATGCCTCCGTCACAATTAGTTTGTCGCGGATGCCGTTATCAGTGCTCAAATCGAAAAAATCATCGGGAAGTTCTTGTTCAATGAAGGCAATGCGTTCCTGAGCCGATGGATTCTTCAGGTCGTCTTTTTCGTAAACGCCAGTCGAAAATGCCTTGGCGAGAGTCCGGGTTGCGCACATCGCCGCTTGATTTGAAAAGCGTCTGATTGTCGTCCGGTCCCAACCGGCACCGACGGCCTCGTTCACGCTCTTTAGCACGGCTAGCCATAAGCGTTGTGTTTCCATGTTCTCGCGCCGCAAGGTCTCTCTCAGGCTAGTTGGAGTGAGAGTGAGCTTGAGGTCGATGGTCTCGCAGAGGGTGCCCCATAGCGCCCGCAGTTCTGGCAAGCAGCACATGTTGGTGTCAAAAACAAACATGGAGCTAGCGACTATTCGGCGGGTCTCTTCGAAGTCGGTCGGCTCTTTCTAGAAGGCGCGCCTGGTGGCGGTAACGCGCCGCTGTCATCGGACGTTGCGGAATCTCCTGGTCGGCCTTGACGATTAGGTCAGTCCCACCACGTCGCCGCTGGGCTTTAGTTGTTACTGTTCCCACAATCCTCTCCCCAAGTCCATGAATGTCGATTGGTCGATGTCGGTTTGGAAGCTTATACGGAATTCCCAAGTCAAGATACCCTAAAAGGTCGACAATCTGGCGACACTGATCATCGAACGGCACGTTGGCGGCCAAACCCAACAAGTCGCGGGCGCCGCATTCTGATTCAGAAGAGCCGCTGCCTCATCGGATATGCGCCTCCCTGCTTAAAGCATGTACTATTCAACGCCTCGCCTGCGGGAGCAGCACATGGAGATCAAAAGGACCCACTGCCGCGTGTGCCAGGCCAACTGTGGGCTTCAAGTGCACATGGAAGGCGGGCGCATCGTCAAGATTGAAGGCGACCCGGAGCATCCGCTCAGCCGCGGCTACACGTGCATCAAAGGCCGTCAGTGGCAACATCAGCTCTATTCGCCGCAGAGGCTCAAACGGTTTACACGTGGGCGACTATCGGCGGGCGAGAACAGGGTGACGCTTGAACGCGCTCAGGCGCTCGACGAAGTGGCCACGCACCTAGGGCGCATCATAGACGAGCATGGGC
>CAZNYE010000325.1:0-4502 GCA_964577185.1 uncultured Pseudomonadales bacterium
GGTACGCCCCGGCGACGATGTGTTGGTGATGGCGGCTGGCAGCGGCGTGAGTAGCTATGCAATCCAGATCGCTCGTGCCGTGGGGGCTCGGGTTATCGCCACTGCTGGCAGCGATGACAAATTGGTCAAGGCTCAAGAGCTGGGCGCGGATGAGGTGATCAATCACTACACCGAAGACATCGCGGCGCGTGTGCAGGAGTTGACGCACGGCGAAGGGGTTGACGTGGTGATTGAGCACGTCGGGGCCGCGGTGTGGCCGGCGTGTTTCCGCAGTTTGAAAGTCGCCGGCCGTTTGGTGACCTGCGGCGTAACGGCCGGGCACCGGGTCGATTTACACTTGGGTGTGGTCTTTATGCGCGGCCTCAATATTATGGGGGTGGGGGCTTGGGACCTGGAGGCGCGCCGCACGCGCGACGATATGCGCAAATTGATCAAACTCTTGGCCATGGGCCGGGTGAAGTCGGTGATACACCAGCGCTTGCCGTTGTCGGAGGCGGTGGCGGCGCACCGCATGCTGGAGGACTCGACCTTCTTTGGCAAGGTGGTGTTAAATCCGTGAGGATGTGTGTACCGGAACAACCGGCACTGACCCGTTCGGCAGAAACTGTCGGTTATTTACCCTGCCAGTTCGGGGAACGCTTTTCGGAGAAAGCCTTTGGGCCTTCGATAAAGTCTTCGCTATTCTTCATGGCAGTAACCGAATCGTAGCTCTGTTCCATTGATGCCTGTAGCGATTCCGCGTCGAGGGAGCGGTATACGACGTCCTTACTTGCTCGAATCGACAACGGTGCGCATTCCAGGATCATTCCAGCCCATTCGAGCGTCTTCTCCATCAGTTGATCATGGGGGACGACGTCGTTGACAAATCCCAGTTCCTTGCCTTCTTCAGCACTGACGTGACGCCCGGTAAGGATCATGCCGAGGGCGCGTTTGACACCAATATGCCGAGGCAGTCGATTCATTCCACCGCCCAGCGCAGCAAGTCCCACTTTTGGCTCCGGAAGCGCGAACCTGGCCTGGTCGGATGCAATAATCAGGTCGCAAGCGAGTGCAAGCTCGAAACCACCACCCATAGCCACTCCATTGACCGCAGCGATAACCGGCTTGGTGAGATCCCAGCGTCGCGCCATTCCACCGAATCCCTTCGGTGAAACAACTAGCTCGCCAGATTCTGCCTTGTGGCGCAGGTCGTAGCCGGCGCAAAATCCACGACCTTCACCGGTGATTATCGCAACCCACATGTTGTCGTCAGCGGCGAAGTCGTCGAATACCTCACCCAGTTCTGCACTGGCAGGGGGATGCAGCGCGTTCAGGCGCTCTGGTCTGTTGATGGTAACAATCTGGAGGTGATCGTCGCGCTTGTCGACCTTACAGAATTTCAGTTCCGTCATAGAGTCTTTCTTCGTTTATTGCATCTGATGCATCGAGTGGTCCATCTGCACATCCCGTGCTCTTATGACTGAAGGAGCTTCCGCGTCGGACCCGAAGGAAAAACTGTAAGTGCCTTTTATGAGTCGTTCGGCATCATCAAGGATGGCCCACTCGGCAGAGTAGTAGGCAGTCTGTTGCAGTGAGGGCAGTGGCAAGGAAAACTGAGCATTTACTCTTGGATTGTATCGAAAGTTAATGTCGACCCATTCCCTCGTCTCGTCGTAGAGAACCCATTTAACCAGCCGCACTGGCTGCTCGAATGCCAAGCCGAACTCGCTCGGGGCATCAGCCAGCACCGAATCATCAACCGGCGTGGAATTGACTGTAAGCCCCGCCTCAACGGCGCTGATACCGAACGTAATACCATGCCCCTGACGCATCGCGACTTCTCTTCTTTCTGCCGACACACCTCTCGTGGGGTCGATCACAGGCATTTCATGCTGGCCCTGCGGTTGTTGGGCGTAAACTGCTTGCAAGCCCATGAGGGACGTCGCCACCAGCATCACTGCTGGCAACATGATTCTGGCTAACTGCTTGAATCTTCGCATTTTGCAACTCCGATGGCGGCTATTGGGACGGTACTGATTCTGGCATTATCATGCCGTTCAAGCCACTTCTCAAGAACCGATGCCTTCCCGCGCTTTTTTGTTCTGCTGGCGGCAATCTTTTCTGCGTCTGATTGTGGGTTTTTCCATCTCATCTGTTAAGACTTAGCCCTAGTTCGATCACCAGCGAGACCACGTACATGAACCCGCACATCAAAATGGAAATCGAAGGCGGCGGAATCGACACACGGCGTCTTGACGCGAGCGAAATTCCGCTGCAGTCATGAGGGCGGCCTGGTACGAAAGCGGTGGCCCAGCGGCCGAAGTCTTGCAAATCGGGGACCTGGAAGCGCCGCAACCCGGCGAGGGTGAGGTGCGAGTAAAAATTGCGTATTCGTCGGTTCATCCTTTCGATATCAAGAAACGCGTTCACGGTGCGGAGCTCGCAAAATGGGACCGGGTCGTGCCTCACGCGGACGGTAGCGGTGAAATCGAAAGCGTGGGCAGCGGTGTTTCCGAATCGCGCGTCGGTGAACGCGTCTGGTTGTTTGGCGCGCAAGTCGGGCAGGCCATGGGCAGCTGTGCTGATTACTGCGTTTTGCCCGAGTGGAAGGCGGTGGCGCTTCCCGAGGCGGTGTCACTGCAGCATGGGGCGTGCCTTTCGATCCCGGTTGTCACGTCACTCGAATCGCTGTCGGTTGTCGATTCTCTGGCGGGCAAGAGTGTGCTCGTTGCAGGCGGCGCGGGTCGCGTCGGTGCGTGTTCCGTTCAGATCGCAAGCGCAGCGGGCGCGCGCGTGATTGCGACGGCGTCGAGCGAAAAGTGCACAGGGGTCGAAAATCTCGGCGCCGAGCGATGTTTCGATTACCGCGACCCTGAACTGCAGAGTCAATTGCGTGAGTGCGTGGGAAAACAAGGCTTCGACCTCGTTGTCGAATCACGCTTTGGCAGCAATGCAGATCTCAACTCGCGCGTGCTCGCACGCGGCGGCACGATTTCCGCCTACGGTGTCGACGACGCGCCCACGCCAGAGATCCCGGCGCGCCGATTGATGATCAAAAACGCCAACTGCCGCTTTGTCGGAATTTTCGTGCTAAGCCGGAAGCGCCTGTCGACACTGTTCGAACAAGTGAATCGGGTTGCAGTCGCTCCTGGTTTCGAATTTCGAATCGGCGCAGAAGTGTCGCTCGACGAGGTAGCGGCGCTACATCAGCGCGTCGAAGGTGGCGCAGTGACCGGCGCTGCCCTGATTCGTATCTGATTCAGCGTGCGCTGTCTATTCCTGGTCATTGTGATGCTCGAAGTTGCGTTCCTGTTCGAGGATAAAGGGAAGAATCATCCCGGCGGTCTTTTCCGCCTGGTCCATGTGAAAATGGTGGTTTCCCGTCAGCAGCTCATGGCGGCCGTTCGGGATGGCGGCGGTGCGCGTGTGGTACCGCGTTTCGCTGATAAATGACCCGAAAGGCGTTGCGATTAATGTCAGCACCGGGGCTGTGATGCCTGCAAGGTACTCAAGAGCCTGCTCCTCGGTCATCAGGATGGGGGAGACCCAGTACAGTGCCGGATCATTGGTCCATTTGTAGTGCTCATCAACCCGTTTCGCCGAGCGCTCGCAAATCAGCCGCGCTGGTTCATCGGGCAGACCGGTTTTGGCCTGGCGAGTCTGGATCATCTCGTCGATGGAGGCATAGGGGCGTTTGCGACGCGGATTGGCCCGGCCGCTGTGCAGGCTTTTTCGCACGCGGGTGACGCATTTGTT
Source organism: uncultured Pseudomonadales bacterium (assembly GCA_964577185.1). Classification (GTDB taxonomy): domain Bacteria; phylum Pseudomonadota; class Gammaproteobacteria; order Pseudomonadales; family Azotimanducaceae; genus Azotimanducus. The sequence continues at coordinate 3,736 of CAZNYE010000325.1, forward strand.
CGCGGGCTCGCTGAACGGACCCAGGGCATCCAGCATAACCAGGCTGCGGACCCGTTCGGGCGCTGCCGCCGCGTAAACAGCCGCAATTCCTGCCCCCAGGGAGTGACCCACGAGGTGGCAGGTTTCCCAACCGAGTTCATCCAGCGCTGCATCGACGTCGCGCAGGTTTTCCATGAAGTAGTAGTTGGCCGAAGGGTGGCGGTGGTCGGAGTGGCCATGGCCTGGAAGGTCCACCGCAACCAGGTCCAATCCGGGCAACCGAATCGACAGGGGAAGGTAAGACGCCGCATTGTCCAGCAAGCCGTGCAGGCACAACACACGCGGCCCGTTTGAACCTTCGCCGCGCAAACCGGCCATGACGCCACGCGGTGTTTCGAGCCTGATTTCGTTGGGCAATTTCATAATCAGCGGGATTCCGGATGCCTGTTGGGCTTGACAGATCGCTGCGAGGGAAAGCCCATTTGAGGATATTAAATTCTATGTGAAGATTCGAACCATGATGGTGGAAACGGACGTTGGCCAGCAGTCGGCATTCAAACTACTTTGCCCGGGAGTATCCGGAGCGCTCGCTACGTATTTTACGTACGCATGCCCATGACACATTGAGCGAACAAGAGCGTCGCTTCAGCTATCTGGTTCGCACGACCGAAGACGCGGTCATGGCACACCACGCGGCGGGGACAACGAATGTCACCCATTACCGCTATCCTCGAGACGCACGTGGTCCCGCTGGACGCCGATGGATCGCAGTTCCGCACCGACCACAG
>CAZNYE010000326.1:0-5641 GCA_964577185.1 uncultured Pseudomonadales bacterium
GTGGGGGGTGTGTGGGGGGCGCGGAGCATCGTCCCTTGGTGCTTCACAAACCCATATCCTTCGGGAGGGGTCGGTCTCGTGCGCTTGGCGGGCGGTGATGCGGTCTGCACTTGCGGAGCCGTTGAGATTGCAGGCTGCTCCACGCCCGTCTTGCTCTCACGGTGCGTTCTAGCAAGGGTGAGTTCGATGATTTCCTTGACAGGTTCTTCTTCAATTGAATTTTCTTGTTGGCGCTCCGTGTTCCGATTCAAGGTCACCGCCAGAACAACAGCGGCAATCACGATTGCAGGCACCAAGAGGCGGCTAACAAGGCGCTTGGAACCACCTAAACTTCTCACCATTTCGCGACCAACACGCCTAATACCTTGAGGGGGCAGGCAATCTTATCGGAGTTGCTCGGACAAGGCAAAGCCTAGTCTGGGAGACCGGGAGTAAGGGGCGTAAGGGGCGGGCGTAAGCACAGGGACGTAAGGGACACACATGGGGGCGTAAGGGACACGGGCGTAAGGGACACACGGGCGTAAGGGACACACAAGGGACAGGGAGCGCTGGAGGGAGCGCTGGGGACACACACGTCTGTGTATGTACCGCCATCGCCGAGGTCGTTTCGCGTACGGGCATGCGACCTTTAGATTGACAGGGTGGGTGCCCAACCTATTGAAGGGTGACAGCCGCCAACGAATTCCAAGAGAGGGCGGTGTGTCCCCGACTGACTTGTCCCCGACTGACTGTGCCAGTCCTCGGTCTCTTGCTCTTATCTGCGCTTTCTCCCGGAGATATGGCAATAGTCCTACAAGGGACTCGGAGTTCGCCTATTGGGAATCAGCGTATTGCCATACGTGCCAATCGCGAAGATGATTGTACGGGAAGGTTCTGGGAGGGCCGGTTTCACAGCTCGAAACCTCTGAAGACTCAACGGGCGGTGTACGCTTGTATGACTTATGTTGATCTGAATCCGGTGAGCGCCGGGGCGTCACCGGATGTGGCGAGTCCCGGAGAGCACACTTCTCTTCGTCGTCGCGTGGAAGAGGCGGAACGCGATAAATCAAGGGTCGAGGCGGTGTTGGCACCCATGAGGATTCGAGGACGGTTCGGAGAGATCTATACGGGTGGGACTACGCCGTTTGAGGTGACGCTACGAGGCTACCTAGAGCATGTCCGCTGGACGGCGAGTGCGGCTAAGATCGAAGCGAAATCGAGGCCCCGGCCTCCACCCACGCTCGTAGAACCAGACGAATGGCTCGCACTCATTCAGTCATTTGTGAGGCGCTGGGGACGGAAGCCTGGTCGGGGTGAGGCCTCGTTGGTTAGTTATGCGTCAGCCAAGCCGAAAGTTGATAGGTCGCCGTTTCCGCTTAATCCCCGAAGAATAGAGATTGCTAACCTAGGCTAACGCACGGATCTTACAGGGTCTCTTCCACCCCACTCTTGGGACGTGGAGCGGATGAGTTCATAAAAGCTCAATACCGCTCTTGATTTGTGCCGTCACCGAGACATCAAAGACTAGATACTCATGGTACGGACAACCTTCGGACAATGAGTCCACTATGGTGGCCGCATGGTGAGTGCCTTCTTCTCCAGGGGCATACATGTTTCGAAAGAAAGGGACACACCGAATCCGGAAAGGGACACACAGGTTATGTAGAGAGAGCAGAGAATACACATGGCTCTCTCAAATCCAAGCGTTGACGCGCATTGACGCGCATTGAAGCCGCTCATGTACACTGCCGACTTTGCTCGCTGTTGGAATCGGGTGTGTGTCCGCTAGTGGATGCTTTGCCCGCCGTTGGCGCAGGGTGTGTGTCCCCTAGTGAATGCCTTGTGGATGTGCCTAGGTGGTCGCAAGTGTGTGTCCCATTGCGAGCAGTCCGTTTTCCCCGACACTTGGGAGGAATCAAGTGCAGCTATCCGAAACAGAGCTATTACGCGCCTATAGGCAGATGAAGCTCATCCGCGAATTCGAGGAGCGTATTCAGCGTGAGATCATGCTGGGGCGCATTCCGGGCTTTACCCATGTTTATTCAGGTCAAGAGGCCAATGCTGTTGGCGTTTGCGAACATCTGAGCGACAAGGACTACATCATTAGCACGCATCGCGGACACGGTCATTGCATTGCCAAGGGCTGTGACGTGGACGGCATGATGAAAGAGCTCTTCGGTTCAGCAGATGGCCTTTGCAAGGGCCGTGGCGGAAGCATGCATGTTGCCGATATTTCCAAGGGTATGTTGGGTGCCAACGGCATAGTCGGCGCAGGGCCGCCGATTTCGGTGGGCGCGGCACTCGCTTGCAAGATGCGCGGTGACGGGGGTGTGGCCGTGTCCTTCAGCGGCGATGGCTCGACGAATCAGGGCACGACTTTTGAGGCGATGAACATGGCGGTGGTGCTTGAAGTTCCCCAGATTTTTGTGTTCGAGGACAACGGCTATGCCGAGCATACAGGCGCAAGCTTCAGCACCGGCTGCGATGATATCGCCGCGCGCTCGGCGTCCTTCGGATTCCCCGTCTTTAGCGCTGACGGCACAGACTTCTTTGATGTCTATGACAAGGCCGGACTAGCCATCGAACACGCTCGCTCTGGCAATGGTCCGGCTGGAATCTACACCAAGGCGGACAGGTTCTATGGTCACTTTGTGGGCGACCCCATGGGCTATAGGGATAAAGGGGAGACTGAATATTTGAAGGAGCACAAGGACTGTCTGAAGAACTTCCGCTCGCGGGTTGTGGATGCGCAACTCTTGACTTGCGGGCAGCTCGACGCGCTTGATGAAGATGTGCTTGGGGAGGTCGAAGCCGCGGTGGAGGCGGCGCTCGGTTCGGCTCGCCCCGACGGCGCGGCTGTCGAAGAAGACGTCTACGTCAGCTACGCCTAAGCCAATTTACAGCGAGGGAAGTCAAATGCCCAAGAAGACCATGCGTGATGCGATCAAAGAAGCCTTGCACCAAGAATTTGAGCGCGACTCGACCATATTTGTGATCGGAGAGGATGTCGCGGGCGGACGCGGAGGAACCGGTGAGGTGGACTGTACAGGAGGAGTCTTTGGTGTTACCCAGGGCCTGTTGGGCAAGTTTGGCGAACACCGCGTTCTGGATACCCCGATTTCTGAGTCTGCGATTATCGGTGCCGCCTCGGGCGCGGCGTTGGCGGGCATGCGACCGATCGCGGAAATCATGTTTTCTTCCTTCATTGGCGTGTGCATGGACCAGATCATCAACCAGATGGCCAAGTTCCGGTACATGTTTGGCGGCAAGAGCAAGTGTCCGGTGGTGGTGCGCTTTTGTTGTGGGGCGGGTATGAGCGCGGCCGCGCAGCACTCGCACACCAACTACCAGATGATGACCTCCGTGCCGGGCCTTAAGGTCGTGGTGCCCTCCAACGCCTACGATGCCAAGGGCCTGATGATCACCGCGATTCGCGATGACGACCCGGTGCTCTTCTTTGAACACATGTTGCTGTATCAAGTGCCGAGCGAAGTCCCCGACGAGCCATACGAGATTCCGTTTGGAGAAGCGGCTATGCCGAGGGAGGGAGACGATGCCACTGTCGTTGCATTTGGACAGATGGTAAATGTCTGCGCCGAGGCCATCGACGCACTCGAGGAGGAGGACGGCATCACTTGTGACCTGGTCGACCCGCGAACCACCTCGCCGCTTGATGAAGAGACCATCCTTGAAAGTGTTGAGGCCACTGGAAGATTGATCGTCGTTGACGAGTCACCTCCGAGGTGTGGACTGACCGCGGACATCGCGGCCATGGTGGCGCAAAAGGCGTTCAGTTCATTGAAGGCGCCCATTCAACAAGTCACCGCGCCGCACACGCCAGTGCCTTTCGCTCCCGAGCTTGAACGCGCATATCTGCCCGATGCTGACAAGGTAAAGGCCGCCATCAAAACCGCGCTGGCATGAGTGCGCGGATCCACGCAATCGCGGTGCCCAAGTGGGGCATCGAAATGGTTGAGGGCACGCTCAATGCGTGGAGTAGGGCGCTCGGCGACCAAATAGGTGTTGGAGAAGAGATTCTTGAGCTCGAGTCGGACAAGATCGTCAATATGCTCGAGGCGGGCGGTGATGGCCTCTTGAGGCGAAAACTCGCCGAGCCGGGACAAACACTGCAGGTCGGAGAGCTGCTTGGAATCATCGCGGAGGAGTCAGTTGGGGACTCAGAGATAGACAAGTTCATTGCCGATTGGCAGGCGGCGGAAGCGGCAAAGGCAGGCCCAGTCAGGGCATCCAAAGTTCCTACGTCCGCTCCCAAGCGAGAACCTGCGCACCGGGAAGTGGATCAAGCGCAGGAATCGACTGGAAGAGTGCGCGTGAGCCCAGTTGTGCGGCGTCTCGCCGCGGAGCTTGGCGTTGATCTTGCCCGTTGCAAGGGATCCGGACGCAGTGGGCGAATCACGAAGGAAGATGTTGAAGCCCTGGCGGCACGCGGCCCCGAATCTGAGACGCCTTCCGAGACCGCAAATACAAATCCAGTCAATGAAGAGCCGATGACCGGTATGCGGCGCACCATCGCACGACGAATGCAGGGTGCCAAGCAGACGATTCCGCACTTCTATCTCACCGTCGATCTACCTCTTGAAGGTATTCAGGCGGCACGCGCCAAACTCAATGAAGAGCAAGGGGATGAGCGCGTGTCAGTGAACGATCTAGTCATTTGGTGCGTCGCGCGGGCGCTCAAGGACGTTCCCGAAGTAAATGTCCAGTGTGCCGATGATGATCGCATCCTGCGGTTCGAGCATGCCAATGTCGCCGTGGGTGTGGCGACCGAAAGGGGCTTGATCACTCCGGTTGTCCGCCAGGCGGACCGCAAGTCGGTACGTGAGATAGCGACAGAAATGGCGCGGCTTTCAGCCAGAGCACGCGAAGGAAAGCTGACAATGGACGAGATAAGCGGCGGAACCTTCACGCTCTCGAATCTTGGCATGATGGATGTACGGGAGTTCACCGCGATCATCAATCCGCCTCAAGGTGCAATATTGGCCGTTGGCAAGAGCGAACAGCGGGTAGTGGTCGAGGAGGGCGAGATATGCGTAGCTGAACGCATGACGGTCACCCTATCCTGCGACCATCGGGTAATAGACGGGGCAGTCGGCGCCAGGTTTCTACAATCATTGACGCATCATGTTCAGAACTTAGGATAAAATACTCGGTTCCACCTGAGAATACTACGCACTTCCATGGTTACTATCAGGCTTGCTCGCCACGGCGCGAAAAAGCGGCCCTTCTATCACCTCACAGTTGCGGACAGCCGTAGTAGTCGCGATGGGCGCTTTATCGAGCGGGTTGGATACTTCAATCCATTGGCCCGTGGCGAAGAACAAGCGCTGTCAGTCAATCAGGAGCGCGTGGATTATTGGCTAGGTGTTGGCGCGCGGCCCACGCTTCGCGTCAAACAGCTCCTTCGACAGGCGCGCGATCAAGCTCAGGCCGACTAGTTTCGCTAGATTCGATCGCCGACGAAATGATGTACCGCGTCCCCTGCCATGTCACCCCAAGAACCAGTCATTGTCGGACGCTTCGGAGCACCTTACGGAATCAAGGGGTGGCTGCGACTTATTTCGTTTACTGATCCCGCCGAAAACATACAGCACTACGAACCTTGGCACGTTCGGTCAGAAGCTGGCTGGGACGAGTTGAAACT
>CAZNYE010000327.1:0-2009 GCA_964577185.1 uncultured Pseudomonadales bacterium
GAACTGTCCAGACGCTCCCGACAACGAGGTCAGACACCAAAATGAGAACTGCTCGAACCGCTTGCCGAACGCACCTCTGATTGAAGTTCTCAGCCATAATGAGAATTGTTCCTTCCGCGCACATACCAACAACATGCGAGCCGGTATCAAATCGGATGTCTGATGCACACTTCGATCATCTCGTGCCACCGCTCGACCTGTTTCACCCACTGATTAGAGACTGGTTTCTTCGTGTCCAGGGGCCTCCCACGGAAATCCAAGAACTCTGTTGGCCAGTGATCGCTGCTGGCGAACACCTGCTTATGAGCGCACCCACCGGCAGTGGCAAGACCCTATCCGCCTTTCTCTGGGCATTGAATGCGCTGGCGACCCAGCCAAAACTCATCGGCACCACGCGCATTCTCTACGTCTCCCCCTTGAAGGCGCTCGGCAACGATATCGCCCGCAACCTGGTGACACCCCTCACGGAATTGCGACAGGTGTTCTCGGACCGAGACCTTGCCATGCCCGACATCCGCGTTGCGACTCGTACTGGCGACACAAGTGCCTCGGAGCGGCGGCGATTGCTAAAGGCTCCCCCCGAGATTCTCATCACCACGCCTGAAAGCCTCAACCTCATGCTGACGACCCATGCCGGAAGAAATGCGCTCATGGGTGTGGACACGCTGATCGTCGATGAAGTACACGCGCTCGCTGGAAATCGTCGCGGAACGCTGCTGATGACGGCCATCGAGCGGCTCGTCGAACGCTCGGGAGAAGTACAGCGCATTGCCTTGTCGGCCACGGTTCGTCCGCTCTCTGAAATTGCTCGCTGGGTTGGCGGCTGGGATACCCGTGGGGCTAGGCGTCCCGTACAAACCAGGGCTAGTGCGGCGCGCGCCGCCCCGGACCTGTGCATCTCATATCCGGAGAATGTCGATGACTCTGCCGACCCCATTTGGAAGCCGCTCGCAAAACGCCTGAAGGAGCACATGGCCCCGAAGAAGACGAGCCTCGTGTTCGTCAATGGACGCTCTCTTGCCGAAAAGCTCGCGCTTGACATCAATCGCCTCGACGAAGAAACCACCCTCAGTTATGCGCATCATGGCTCACTCGCACGAGAAACTCGCCTCGCGGTAGAAGACCGCTTAAAGCGGGGTGAATTACGCTCGGTGGTCGCGACCAGCACACTGGAGATGGGCATTGACATAGGGAGCCTTGATGAGGTGCTGCTGGTGCAATCCCCGCCAAGCGTCACCTCGGCCGTTCAACGCATCGGCCGCGCCGGACACCAGGTTGGGGCGCAGAGTCGAGCAACGCTGTATCCGCTGCACGGACATGACTTTATCGCCGCGGCCGCACTTTCTCGGCTCATCCGCGATGGAGAAATCGAACCCCTTGAGCCTATTCGATGTCCGCTCGACATATTGGCGCAGGTCATCATTTCCATAACGGCCAGCGAAGCGCGCGGCCGAGACGAGATATTCGCGCTCGTCAAGCGAACGGAGAGCTATGCTGAATTGCCACGCCGACACTTTGACGCGGTGCTTGAAATGCTGTTCGGACGATCGGGAAACCATGCCCTTCGGTCAGTGAAGACCCGTCTGGTGGAAGAGGCGGGCGGACGCATTCGCGCGACGCGCGGGGCGGTGATGGACCTCTACGCGTCCGGAGGTGCTATTCCGGACCGCGGTCTCTATTCGGTCAAGCATCAGCAAACAGGGGCCACGCTCGGAGAACTCGACGAGGAATTCGTGTGGGAAGCCAAGCTTGGCCAAGTGTTCTCGCTCGGCAGCATGAGCTGGCAGATACAGTCTATAGGTGATGCGCATGTGCACGTGCTGCCAGCCAAGGGCAGCGCTCGATTTACCGCGCCGCCCTTCTGGAAGGCGGATTCCGGTGGCCGAAGCGCACTCTTTTCGCAAGCAATCGGCGCTTTTCTGAAGGACATGGAGACGCGTCTGGCAGGCGATGAGGAAAGCGCGGAAACGCTCCCGCAACATCTTATCGACGAGTACGGATTCGATCAG
>CAZNYE010000328.1:0-1855 GCA_964577185.1 uncultured Pseudomonadales bacterium
CCCAGAGGCCTCGTTCAAACCATCGGTCCCCGTCCTGCTGCCAAGTGAGCGCGCTTTCGATACGCAGCTGTTCGGTCAGCCAGGAGCGGGCGCGAATCGCGAGCGGAGAGGTATCCTCATCTTCGCTGAGATGAGCGAGCAAGACGCCATCGCCACCTAGCGATCGAATGAGGCCGGCCTCCACTTCAAAGATCCGACGTCCGGTTGCACGGCTCCACATGCGCGAGCGCAGACCCACCGAGATCTGGTGGGTGTCAGCGTAGCGATCGCCTCCGGAGTAACTGCGACCCGCAAACAACTGGCTGACTGAATATTCATTCAGCACCGAATCAAACAAGGGCACGCCCGGCAGTTCGTCGCTCTGCCGATAGGTGTAGAGGGTGCGAGGTTCGAGGCTGACGCGCACAGTGTCGAATCGACGTTCAAAGCGAAGGCTGCCATCGAGTTCAAAGAACCCGGAGCCCAAGTCCGAAGTGCCTTCATCGACCCAGGCCGTCTGTCCCTTTCTTTCTTCTTGAAGTTCAAAGCCGACGTAGGCACCGCCAAGGCTCGCCGTCACGCCTCCCCAGGCTCTGTGCATTGGAAACTCAAGCAACAGATCGCTATTCGTGCGCGTGACCTCCCCGAAGTCGCGTTCCGTGATGTCATTGGTGAAGCGGGTCCAACTGGTTTGAAAGCTTGTGCGCAATCCAGAATCAAAGCGCTTATGACCTGCGAAGAAGACTCTTGGCAGGGTGCGGTAGGCATCCGGGTTGGGATTCCAATCGATGCGATACTGCTCCATTTCAATGCCGACATGCCAGGCGTCTCGCTGATAGAGAATGCTGCCCTCGTTGGTGACCGAGGGACCTCCCCAACGCGTATGAGAATTGCCGAGTTCATCATATCGCTCGCGGTGCATTCGTCGATCACTGAGAAACGTGAGGTTCGCCCGAGTCAAAATCTTTCCGAATTTTCCGCTGTGATTGGCGCGCACGAGATAGCGGCTGCCATCCTCTCCCGGATGGTCGTCTGTGAATTCTTCGTCGTCCTGGAGATAGTGGGCGATCATGCGATTGTTGCTGCTTAAGGTCGCGTGCCTGTATTCGACCCCAAGGCTCCCGCCGCGCCTGCCCTCGAATCCAGGAATCATGACAAGGTCCCGGTTGGGCGCAAGGTTCCAATAGAAGGGAAGTCGAACCACCGCGCCTCGTTGGCCTTCGTAGCGCAGGTCGGGATAGAGCCAGCCGGTTTGACGTTCGGAGGTGATCGGGAACTTCATCCAGGGTACGAAGAGCACCGGCAGGTCGGCGACCTGTAGACGCGCGTTGGTGACGGTCGCGAAGGCATCGGAGCTATCAATGGACAAGTCCTCGGATGAGACTTGCCAGCCACGGGAATCAGGTTCGCAACGAGTGAACCAAGCTTGTTCAATCTGAACGCTCCCCTCGCTCAGACTGATTCGCTCCGCTTCTCCACGAATTGGCGGAAGCATGCTCTTCGCCTCGGGAGAGAACACTTGGTCTTCAAGCAGGAACGCTAGGGATTCGAGGCTGACTGATTCGGTAGTTGTGTTGTAGGTGGCTCGGTCGCCCCAAATGGCTGCGCCCGGTTCCAAGTAGCGAACCCTTTCCTCGAATTCGAGCAGACTCATGCCCTGTGGCGTGGTCACCGATTCGGCCTCAAACACGCGTGGACCAAACTGTACGCGCACGCCTCCGGTGATCTCGGCACCAATTTCGGGTTCGTACTCTAGTGCCTTGCCCGAAAGCGTCATCCACACCGTGTCCTGGGCGGAATCGGGCGAAGGAATCGTGTAATTGCCACGACAGAGCGCATCGGAATCGCTCGATTCCTGCCAATAGGCTGCCCAAGG
>CAZNYE010000329.1:0-6365 GCA_964577185.1 uncultured Pseudomonadales bacterium
GATTCAGATAAAACACGGAATCGACTTGCCGATCAAGGGCGCGCCACATCAAGAGATATTCCCTGGAGCATCCTTGTCGAGCGTTGCCATCCTCGGCGGCGAATTCCACGGCATGCGGCCGAGCATGGCGGTGCGAGAAGGGGATCATGTGCGCTTGGGTCAGCCTCTCTTTGAGGATCGAAAAACACCCGGCGTCACCTATGCGTCACCCGCAACCGGCCGGGTTGCGGCTATCAATCGTGGTGTCAAGCGGGCACTGCTTTCCATCGAAATCCACATCGAGGACGAGGCCAGTGAGGTTGCCTTCATAGAAAGTTTGCCCGACCTTGCTGCGTGCAGGCGCGAGAGCCTCGTCGAGCAGCTCATCGCCTCGGGCCTCTGGGTCGCCCTCAGAACGCGACCCTTCAGCCGTGTGCCAAGCCCAACACAGGTGCCTCGCTCGATATTTGTGACCGCGATGGACAGCAATCCGCTGGCAGCGAGCGCAAATGTCGTCATTGCCAGACGGCGCGAAGATTTCGCCTCCGGTATCCGAATTCTAGCGCGGCTTACCGAAGGGCCGGTGTTTGTCTGTATGGATGCCGAAGGCCAAGCTCCGCAGGTGGATCATGAACGGGTGTATGTCGAGCGGTTTGTTGGGCCTCATCCCGCGGGACTCGCCGGTACCCATATTCACTTCTTGGATCCCGTCGATGCCCACAAGACGGTCTGGTCGATCGGTTATCAGGAAGTCATCGCCATCGGCAGGCTGTTCACCGAGGGAGTGCTCGACATGCGCCGCGTGGTTGCTGTGGGTGGGCCCGGTATCAAGGATGCTAGGCTCGTGGAAACGCGGGTCGGCGCCAGCATCGTGGATCTGCTCCAAGGGCAATTTGCCGAGCATGGCAAGAAACGCCTTCGGGCCATTTCAGGCTCTGTGTTGAGCGGACATCAGACGACGGGGCCGCTCGCCTTCTTGGGTCGCCTGCACACGCAAGTCAGTGTCTTGCTTGAAGATACCGACCGCAAGCTGTTTGGATACCTCTCGCCCGGCATGGACAAGCATTCGGTGTTCCCCATCTACCTCTCCCATTGGCTCGGCCGTCGGCCCAATTTCACCACCACATCAAACGGCAGTCCGCGCGCGATGGTGCCCATAGGGACATACGAGAAAGTCATGCCGCTCGATGTCTTGCCGACCCAGCTTCTGCGTGCGCTCCTGGTGGGTGACATAGACACGGCCATCGGGCTTGGTTGCCTCGAACTAGATGAGGAGGACCTGGCCCTGTGCACCTACGCCTGCCCCGCCAAGTATGAATACGGACCGGTGTTGCGCTCCATGCTGACCACCATTGAGAAAGAGGGCTAGAAAAGTGAGTCTGCGAGGCTTTCTCGATTCCATAGCACCTCACTTTGAACGGGGCGGAAAACTGCAGACGCTCTATCCGGTCTATGAAGCCATAGACACGGCCCTCTATACGCCGGGTAGTGTCACTGACGGCCCCTCACATGTGCGTGATGGCTTGGACCTAAAGCGCATTATGATCACCGTGTGGCTGTGCGCATTCATCCCCGGTGTGTTCGGTGCATGGAACGTCGGCTATCACGCCAATCTGGCTCTTGCCGAGAGCGGCATTGAAACGGTCGACAACTGGCGCGGCTTCTTCTTGGACCTCTTGACCAGTTACGACCCCGGCAGCGCCTGGGACAACCTGATTCACGGGCTGGCATATTTTGTTCCGCTCTACATCGTCGTATTCCTTTCCGGGATCTTTTTCGAGATCCTGTTCGCGGCCAAGCGTGGCCATGAAGTCAATGAAGGCTTCTTTGTCACCAGCATTCTCTACACGCTCATTCTGCCCGCCGATATCCCGCTCTGGATCGCCGCCAGCGGCATCATCTTTGGCGTGGTGATCGGCAAGGAGATCTTCGGTGGCACCGGAAAGAACTTCCTGAATCCAGCCTGCACGGGCCGCGCCTTCGTCTATTTCGCCTACCCGGCGGAGATGACCGGCGACAGCGTCTGGGTGGCGGTGGACGGCTTCACGCGCGCCACGCCCCTCGGCAACGCGGCCATAGGCGATCCCTATGGCGTCGAGTGGTGGCAAGCCTTCATCGGCGTGATTCCGGGCAGCATGGGAGAGACCTCGACCCTGGCCATCCTGATTGCCGCGGCCATTCTGCTCGTCAATCGCATCGCCTCCTGGCGTGTGATGTCAGGCGTGGTGCTCGGCATGATGGGCACGGTGGTGCTCTTTGGCTGGCTTGGGTCAGATTCCACCAATCCCATGTTCTCCATGCCCTGGCACTGGCATCTGGTGCTCGGCGGCTTCGCCTTCGGCACAGTGTTCATGGCCACCGACCCGGTATCCGCTGCCATGACCGACCGCGGACGATGGATTTATGGCGCACTCATTGGCTTCATGTGCGCGCTGATACGTATTGTCAATCCGGCCTTTCCAGAAGGCATGATGTTGGCGATTCTCTTTGGTAATCTGTTTGCCCCGCTCATCGATTATTTTGTCGTGCAATCCAACATGAAGAGGAGGCTTGTCCGTGCCGGTCGGACCCCGTGAGGGCATAAGAAACATCCTGGTGGTGTCGGTGGTGGTATGCCTCTTGTGCTCGATCATCGTCTCCTTCACGGCGGTGAGCTTGAAGTCGGCGCAGGATGCCAACAAGGAGCTTGACCGCAAGCAGAACATTCTGCGTGCCGCTGGCCTCTTGCCCGCAGATGCTTCAACCGATGCGGAAGGGCGCGGCGCGGTGGAACTCTTCGAGAGCTTTGAAGTGCGCGCGGTGGAGCTCGATACGGGCGGATTCACCGACGCGGTCGACCCCATGACCTACGATCAGCAGCGCGCCGCCCGCATTGCCAGCACTTCTCGCAACCTCACGCCGCAAGAAGATATCGCCACCCTCGGCAGACGCGAGAACATCGGGCTTGCCTACTTCAAGCTCGATGAGGTAGGTGAAATTGAACGCCTTGTGATCCCGGTACGTGGATACGGTCTCTGGGGCACGCTCTACGGCTTCCTCGCCATCGACCGCGATCTCACCTCCGCGATTGGCCTGTCCTTCTATACCCACAAGGAAACCCCTGGCCTCGGCGGCGAGGTGGACAACGAACAGTGGAAAGCGAGCTGGGCCGGAATAGCCCTGTTCGACGATGAGGGAGAACCAACGGTCCGGCTGGTCAAGACTCGCTCGGACGACCCAAGCGAGATAGATGCACTGTCCGGTGCGACCCTCACAACTCGCGGCGTAGAGTATCTCATCGCGTTCTGGACAGGAGACCTAGGCTACGGCCCGATGCTCGACCGACTCAAAATGGGAGCGCTCCTCCGATGACTCCTGCTATCCGATATCCCAACACAGGGGCTTGGCATGGGGCCTGTGCCGCACCCCAGCCCAAGATCGAGGCGCGCATGTCCTCCACCCCAATCAACACAGCCACATAGAGGTCCAGCGCAATGGCTTCCGGCAAAAAAGTTCTGGTTGATCCGATCTTCGACAACAACCCCATCGCCTTGCAGGTGCTCGGCATTTGTTCGGCCTTGGCGGTCACCATCAGCATGTCCAATACCATGGTCATGTGCGCGGCGGTGATTTTCGTGACCACCCTATCGAACGTGGCGGTTTCACTGGTGCGCCATCACGTGCCCACCAATATTCGTATCATTGTGCAGATGACCATTATTGCCTCGCTGGTGATCGTGGTGGACCAAGTCCTGCAAGCGCTCGTCTACGACATCAGCAAGCGACTCTCGGTATTTGTCGGGCTCATCATCACCAACTGCATCGTGCTTGGCCGTGCGGAAGCCTTCGCCATGCAGAATCCTCCCGGCCTCTCGGCCCTCGATGGGCTTGGCAACGCCCTCGGATACAGCGTCATTCTGCTGTTGGTGGCCGTGCTGCGCGAGCCCTTGGGCGCCGGCACGCTCATGGGCATAGAGATCCTCAAGACCGTCAATAACGGCGGCTGGTTCGTTCCCAATGGACTGATGCTGCTGTCGCCCTCGGCCTTCTTCATCATCGGCCTGCTCATTTGGGCGCTTCGAGAATGGAAGCCGGAGCAGGCGGAAGAACCGGATTTCGAGATAGCGCCCAATCTACAGTACAGGGAGGCCTTTTAGATGCTTGAGCAGTATCTCGGCCTCTTCGTTCAGGCCATATTCGTTGAGAATATGGCGCTGACCTATTTTTTGGGGATGTGCACCTTCATCGCCATTTCCAAGAAGATCGAGACGGCCTTCGGGCTCGGTGTGGCGGTGATCCTGGTCTTGGCCATCACCACGCCCGTCAATAACCTCATCTACAACCTGTTGCTGCGCGAAGGTGCGCTTTCCTGGGCCGGCTTTCCGAATGTGGATCTAAGCTTCCTCGGCTATCTCTCCTATATCGGTGTCATCGCGGCCATGGTGCAGATCCTCGAGATGTTTCTCGACAAGTTCGTGCCCTTCCTCTACAACGCCCTTGGCGTGTTCCTGCCTTTGATCACGGTGAATTGCGCGATTCTCGGCGCATCCCTCTTCATGGTCGAGCGCGACTACACCTTCGTCGAAAGCACTATCTTCGGTGCCGGTGCCGGCATTGGCTGGGCACTGGCGATCGTCGCACTCGCTGGGGTGCGTGAAAAGCTCAAGTACAGCGATGTGCCCAGGGGATTACGCGGCCTCGGCATTACTTTTATTACGGTCGGACTCATTGCGCTCTGTTTCATGTCCTTCGGCGGCATAGACATTTAGATCCAACCCGCAACGAATTCGTTTAGAGATCCTGACGCATGCTGAACGCAACTGTGCTCCTTGGTGTGGCCATGTTTACCGGCACTGTGTTGTTCCTGGTGGCAATCATCCTGGCAGCGCGGGCGCGTCTCGTGGCCAGTGGAGATGTTGATATCAGCATCAATGATGAATCAACCCTGTCGGTTCCGGCCGGCGACAAGTTGCTCGGCACCCTCGCTGCCCAAGGGATCTTCCTGTCGAGCGCATGCGGAGGCGGAGGCACCTGTGGCCAATGCCGCTGCCAGGTATTCGAAGGCGGCGGTTCGATCATTTCCACCGAAGAAGGACACTTCTCGCGCAGAGAGATTCGTGAGCAATGGCGGCTGTCCTGTCAGGTGGCTGTCAAGCAGTCCATGCGCATTCAGGTGCCGGAGGACGCTTTTGGCGTAGAGCGCTGGGAATGCGAGGTGGTGGACAATCACAATGTCGCCACCTTCATCAAGGAACTCAATCTCAAGCTGCCAGAGGGCGAGGATGTCAACTTCAAGGCGGGCGGCTTCGTGCAGCTTGAGGTTCCCCCCTACGACATGCATTATCGCGAAATAGAGGTGGAAGAAGAGTATCGGGGCGACTGGGAACGCTTTCGCGTCTGGGACAACCAGAGCCATGTCGATGAGCAAACCATTCGCGCCTATTCCATGGCCAACTACCCGGAAGAGAAGGGCATACTCAAGTTCAATATTCGTGTCGCCTCGCCACCACCCGGAACCACTTTTCCACCCGGCAAGATGTCGTCCTATTGCTTCAAGCTCAAGGCTGGCGACAAAGTCACCGTGTTTGGTCCCTATGGTGAGTTCTTTGTCAATGACACGGATGCCGAGAAGATTTGGATCGGCGGCGGTGCAGGCATGGCGCCGCTACGTTCGCAGATATTCGATGAACTCAAGCGTCGTGGGCGCGAGACCAAGATGAGCTATTGGTACGGCGCACGTAGCCTGCGAGAGATGTTCTACGTCGAAGAGTTCGACGAGCTCGCCAAGGAGTATCCCAACTTTGAGTGGCACGTCGCCCTGTCGGACCCATTGCCCGAGGACGACTGGAGCGGCCATCTAGGATTCATTCACCAAGTGGTACTGGACAACTACCTCGCCGACCACCCCGCCCCAGAAGACTGCGAATACTATCTCTGCGGCCCGCCACCCATGATTGCCGCAGTCCTCTCCACCCTCGACAGCCTGGGAGTAGAACCCGAAAACATCAAGTTTGATGACTTTGGCTCCTGACCCAGGGCGCTGCTAAGGAGCCGGTTGTTCTGGCAGGACGTTCGCAAGCCCGCAATTGCGAAGCGATACCCCGCGCGACGCGGAGCACTCCGCCATTTAATTTGCGCTGCATTGGTTCCGGCAAGCAGCGCGAACGCGAGCGAATTTTCGAGAGCCAAAAAAAGAGCCGCCGGACTGGAGAGGGGACCGGCGGCTCAAGTTGGCTGCTTGATGCAGGCTCAAGGGGGGAAGCCCACATCAGATTCAATCTGACATTACCAAATCACACCCGCTAGCACTTCCGCGGGCGTTGTCCCTCGTTCAAGGACAACAGACTGAACCTAGTCAACGGAGACCAATTGTGAAGGGTCGGGATTTCGAGAGTATGTCTTATCGG
>CAZNYE010000330.1:0-1934 GCA_964577185.1 uncultured Pseudomonadales bacterium
CGCCGAGGGCCGCGGCGATCATTAGCAGATCTATGTTAAATATCCCGCAGCAAGCGTTTGCCACAGCCACCTTTGCTCCGGAATAGCCTCCCGCCCCAAATGCGATTGAGGCGAAGACTAACACCGCCCAGCCCGGTAACAGACCTTTTAGCGAACCCCCAAGCCAGCCTATCAGCAAGGCGACGAGGGTTACTGAAGCAAGAAGCAGTTCTGGATTGTTTCGCCAGAACGTCAACGAGAATGGAGAAAGCGACCTTAGACCTATCAAGGGTGCGCCACTCGCTTCCTTTCCCATCACCTGGTCAAACGATTGGGCAGCCATGTCATCCACCTCCCTACTCATATTTCACCTCGGGATTCGTCTTGCTCCCCTGGTGCCCCGGCTGCTTCGCTTTTTCCATAGCCGGCCCTGGCTAGCAGTTTCCTACCTATCTCCTGCCGTTTCGCTTGCTGACATTCGGGACAAAAGCCCGAAACCTGCACTTGAAGCGAGGTGGCGCGGAATCCAGTGGTTTGAAAAACGTTATCCAGTAGCACATCCTGCGATGCGTTGTCCTGTAGGTCCGAGACCTGGTGACACCGCAGGCAGAACAGGTTTATATGAGGCGAAAGATCAGTCTCGTATCTGGTGTGCTCCTTGCCCGCGCTGATCTCTACGATGGCGCCCAGATCCCGGAGCGTGTTGAGCGTGTTGTAGACTGTCGCCTGGCTGATCTCCGGATGCCTCTTTCGTACGGCTTCGAAGACTTGTGAGGTCGTGGGGTGGATACGTGTGCGGGCAAGATACTCGCATACAGCCACACGCTGACTCGTTACCCTTAGTCCCGCTCTTCGAAGCGTATCGATGAAACGAGCTGCCATTTTAGAGCCCCTCACTTAATTTAGAACCAATCTAAACTGCTGCAGGCAATCATACCCTGTCCTGCGCCGTACGTCAAGTTCTATTTGGAATTATTCTAAGTAAGATTCTTTCCTCCTCTCCTTCTCCCGGACCGGACCGATAACAGTTTTCTAATGTTCTTCTATGGCCTTTCTGATGAAGTGATGGTTTACTATTAGAATATCTTGTGACCCAATTGCAGCTACTATTGTGAGAATATCTCTTCGCTTCGGCGCGTCTTTTTTGGAATCGCACGCAACATTTGCCCAGAAGCAGATTGTGACTCTCGGTTACTCTTTCAATCACTCGTCGACGACCATTCTCCAATTCCGGGAAGAACTACAATGATGCCATTTGACCGTTTCACCCAGAAGGCCCAGCACGCGGCCACGCGCTCCCTGGAGATTCTGCAGAAGTACAAGCACTCGCAAATCGACACTGAACACTTTTTTCTGGCTCTTGTGGAACAGCCCGAGGGGACTGTGCCTCAGTTACTGGAGTCCCTCGGGGCCGCCGTCGACGTCATCGCCCGCAAGCTTGAAGCTGTTCTGGCCGCCGCCCCTTCAAGCGGTAGCACGCCGTACAGCGGTCTACCGACCGTGCAGGTCTTTATAACGCCAAGGCTTAATCGTGTAATGGGCGTCGCCAGTGAAGAAGCCAATAGACTCCAGGACGAATTCATCAGCACAGAGCACATCCTCCTGGCCATCGCCAGTGAGCGGAACACCCACAGCGCAAATATTTTGCGGGACGCCGGTGTCACCAAGGAGCGCCTGTATACCGCCATCGAGGACATGAGAGGCGGCCAGCGAGTCAGCGAGCCCGACGCCGAGAGCAAGTTCCAGGTGCTCGAAAAGTACGGGCGCGATCTCACCCAGGCTGCATCCGAAGGGAAACTGGACCCGGTCGTGGGTCGTGTTGAAGAGATCACACGAGTCATGCAGGTCCTCTGCCGTCGCACCAAGAACAATCCTGTGCTGATTGGTGAGGCTGGCGTTGGGAAGACCGCCATAATCGAAGGCTTGGCACAGCAGATAACTGCCAACGATGTACC